>JAGGZG010000263.1 GCA_021162125.1 Anaerolineae bacterium | reverse complement strand
GTCATCGTCTCGCTGGACATCTTCATCAACTTTGGGTTAAATACCCTGCTCCAGCGCGAGGTGGCCAAAGTGGGCAGGCCGGATCAGGAGAACGGGCAGCGGGCGGCCAATCGCTTGCTAGTGAACGCGCTGGCCCTGCGTGGGGGATTGCTGGGACTGGCCGCGCCACTGTTGGCCGGATTTGTCATCGGCTGGTCGGCACTCATCGAGCCACTGGGCGCGACTCAGGTGTGGGCCCTGGTCCTCTTCGCCATCGGCCTGGTGCCCGGCGGGGTCTCGTCGGCGCTGACGGCGCTGTTCAACGGGTTCGAGGACATGGAGTACCCGGCGGCCATCACCACGGTGACCACCATCCTGCGCGTGGCCCTGGGCACGGGCGTCCTGCTCCTGGGCTGGGGCATCGTTGGCCTGGGGGCTACGTCCATCGTGGTTAACCTGGTCACGCTGGGCATCCTGGGGACGCTGGTCGTGCGCCGCTACTTCCGCCCTCACTGGGACTCCGACCCGGCACTGCGACGGGAGATGGCCCGCCAGTCCTACCCGCTGATGATCAACGACTTCCTCTCGCTCCAGTTTTTCAAGATCGACGTGCCCATCCTCAAGGCCCTGCGGGGTGACAGGGCCGTCGGACTGTATACCTCTGCCTCGTATCGCATCGTGGACGCGATCAACATCATCCCGGCCTCGTTTACCTTCGCCCTGTTCCCGCTGATGAGCCGCTACGCCGCCGATGACCGTGAGTCGCTGCCCCGCGCCTACGGCCTGGCGGTGCGCATCCTGGTCATCGTCGCTCTGCCCATCGCCGTGCTGACCACCGTGCTGGCCTACCCCCTGGCGACCATCATCGGCGGGACGCGCTACCTGCCGGATTCGGCCATCGCTCTGCAATTGATGATCTGGTCCATCCCGGTGGGCTTCGTCAACAGCGTGACCCACTACGTGCTCATCGCCCTCAACCAACAGCGTTACCTGACCCGCTGCTTCCTCGTCGGGCTGGCCTTCAGCGCCGGGAGCAACCTGCTGCTCATTCCCGTTTTCGGCTACCGGGCGGCCGGGGCGCTGCACCTCTTTTCCGAACTCACACTGCTGATCGCCTTCTACCTGGGCCTGCGGCGACACATGGCCCCCGTGCCCTGGGTGCGTTTGTTGTGGCGACCGGCGTTGGCCGGAGCGATCATGGGCGGCACGGCGTGGCTGCTTTATGGAGTGCATCTGCTGCTGGCCGCCATTGCCGCGTTGGTCGTATACGTGGTAGCACTGGTGGCGGTGGGCACCTTCCGCGACCCGGACATGGGGCAGGTGGTACGGTTTGCAGTCAGGCGTGAAGAGTAAAACGTGAGACGTGAGGCGTAAAGAGTAAAGCGTAAAACGTGAGGCGTAAAGAGGGGGGTAGCTTCACTCCGGGAGGCTGAGAGCCGTGGACGCGCAAGATAAAGCGATTACTCTGGGCCACCCCAGCTACGTGTGGAGGTACGGCCAGGAAAGGCGGCTGAACCTGATCAACCGCTACGCGCCGCTGGCGGGGAAACGCATCCTGGACGTGGGCTGCGGGCTGGGGATGTACGTGCGCGCCTTTCATCGTTTCAGCGATGAGGTCTACGGCGTGGACATTGACCCGGAGAAAATAGCCGAGGCCCGCCGGGAACTGCCCAACGTCTACGTAGCCTCCGCCGAAGCTCTCCCCTTCCCCGATGGCTTCTTCGACGTGGTGCTCAGCCACGAGGTGCTCGAACATCTGGGGGATGATAGAAAGGGCGTGGAAGAAGCCAGCAGGGTGCTGAAGCCCGGCGGCCGGCTGGTGGTCTTCGTGCCCAATCGCCTGTGGCTGTTCGAGACCCACGGGATTTACTGGCGGGGGGAGTATCGCTTCGGCAACGTCCCCCTGGTCAACTGGCTGCCCGACCGCTGGCGGACCAAGTTGGCCCCGCACGTGCGGGCCTACACGTGGCGCTCCCTGCGTGCTCTTTTCTCCGACCTACCCCTACGAGTGATCCACCACAGTACCATTTATCCCGGCTTCGACAACGTGGCTGCCCGTCACCCGGCGCTGGCCCGGTTCGTGCGTGGCGTAGCCTATACCTGCGAACGGCTACCCGTGCTGCGCGCCTTTGGTCTCTCCCATCTCATCGTGCTGCTAAAGAACTGAGCCGTGATGCGTGTTGCGTGGGTTGTTGGTCCATCTCCTCTTCGTCCCCATTGGTATTGCACTCGTAAGCCGGTTGGTGTATAATAACGTTGAGCCCCGTGCACGGCCTATTCCACACGTTTTGTCTGATTGTGGCAGCGTTGCGGACAAAATCTCTGCATAATATGCCGGAAAGGGGAATATACGGGAAAAAGTCCGCATAAAATACCGCAGGGGTGGTTTATACGACGGGATGTCCGTATAAACACACCATTGGGGGTATTATGCGGGCGAACGCACGCATAATCATTGTTATGCCGCCACGCCGGAAAGAAGGCCCACCGTCTCAGAATCTCTTTGCTCTCTGCATAAGGTTTGGGGGTGTCCGCCAAGCACCGAACGGTGCAAGCGACCGAGTGAATTTGCGGGGCAAAATCGCGTTTCAGAGGTAGGCACGGAAGAG
>JAGGZG010000191.1 GCA_021162125.1 Anaerolineae bacterium | reverse complement strand
GGCGGAAAGCGAACGCCCCCTCCTGGCCCGTGACCTGACACTGGGCCACGTGCGGGTGATCGCCCCGCCACGCCGCTTCTCCGTGCCCAGAGACATCCAGTACCCGCAGAGAGCCACCTTGGGGAACGTCATCGCCTTCCGGGGATATGACCTGGACCATACCTCGCTGCGGGCGGGAGAAACGCTGCACCTCACTTTGTACTGGCAGGCCCTGGCCCCAATGGACACCAGCTACACCGTGTTCGTGCATCTGCTGGATGCGGGGGGACAGATACGGGGCCAGCGGGATAGCATCCCCGTCGCGGGATCCCGCCCAACCACGGGCTGGGTGCAGAATGAAGTCATCGTGGACGAATACGACGTCCCCGTGGATGCCGACGCCCCGCCGGGCCGCTACCAGATCGAGATCGGCATGTACGATCCCCGCACCGTCGTGCGCCTGCCCGCCTTCGACGCTGAGGGCCAGCGCTTGCCCGAAGACCGCATCCTGTTGGCCCAGGTGGAGGTAGTGCCATGAACAACCTCCCGCAGGTTTGAAACCTGCGGGAGGTTCGAAGAGGAGACCAATTGGCAAAGAAAGACGATGCCCCTAAATGGAATAGACGCGACGTACTGGCCGTGGCGGTGCTCATCACGCTGTGGGGGCTGTTTTTCTGGCGCTACCTCACCCCCGACGAGCTGGATCGGGTGGCTTTTCCCCTCGGCGACTTCACCTACCACTTCTATCCCTACCGCACTTTCGCCTTCGGTGAACTGCGCGCCGGGCGGCTGCCGCAGTGGATGCCCTGTACCTTCAGCGGCTACCCCTTCGTGGCCGAGCCGCAGGCAGCGGTCTTCTACCCACCCGCGCTGCTCAATTTTCTGATCCTGCTGGCGGCGGGCGTCGCCCGCTTTCCACTCCGCGCGCTGGAGATGGAAGCTATGCTCCACGTGCTGCTCGCCAGCCTGATGACCTACATCTTCCTGCGCACCGAGGTACGCCGTCGCCTGGCAGCGTTGCTCGGCGCGGTGGTTTTCGCCTACGGCGGCTATCTGACCAGTTACCCACCACTGCAACTAGCCATCCTGGAGAGCGCGACCTGGCTGCCGTTGGCCCTGTTGGGCACGAAGCGGGGCATGGAAAGCGGGCGTTGGGGCTGGGGCCTGGTAGCCGTCGCCGGGCTGACCCTCAGCATCCTGGCCGGACACCCACAGACGGCGGTGCTCAGCTTCTACGCCGCGTTGGCCTACGCTCTCTACCTGGCCTGGCGTATGCGCATCCCCTGGCGGACGGCGCTGGCCCGCATCCTGATCGTGTGCGCGTTGGTGGGGGGATTGTGCGCCGTGCAACTGCTACCCACGATTGAGTACACCCGTCTTTCCACCCGTGCCGACATCGCCTTCGACGAGTCGGGGACGGGCTTCCCCCCACAGGACGTGGTGCAATTCCTGGTCACCGGCCTGGTCAGCCATTGGCAGCCGCTGTACGTGGGCATCCTGCCCCTGGTACTCGTCTGGCTGGCGCTGGTGGCCCAGCGGCGACGCGACACCCTGTTCTGGCTGGGGCTGGCAATCGTCGCCCTGGTGCTCGCCTTTGGCAAACACGTACTCGGTTTCGAGATTGCCTACCTGCTGTGGCCCGCCTACAGCCTGTTCCGTGGTCAGGAGCGACACGCTTTCCTGGTGGGCTTCGCCCTGAGCGTGCTGGCGGCCTACGGAGCCGACGTGCTCCTGGCCGCCCTCACCCGCCGCCAACGGGTCTGGGCCCTGGCGGCGACTCGTTTCCTGCGCAACGCGCTGCCCGTGCTGTTTTTGTTGACCGTGGGCGCGGAGTGGTTACGCCGCACCGGGCGCGACGTCAGCGACAGCGGGGCGCTGGCCGGGAAACTGGGCATTCTCATCCTGGTCACCCTGTTCACCGTGCTCCTTCTCTACGCACGGTTCTACCTGCTGCGCGCCCGGCGGGCAATCGGCGTGCTGGCCGTGATCCTGGTGATCTTCGACCTATTCTCGCTGAACCGCCCGCTGAACTACGCTGCGCCGCGCGATCCCTACCCGGTGACGCCCGTGCTGCAGCCCATCCTGGCCGAACGTGACACGGGCAAGCTGTTCCGCGTGCAGGACGATTATCGCCTGCCCGGGCACACCTGTTGCATGCACGGTCTGGACGAGGTATGGGGCATTGCGCCCATCAAGCTGGAGCACTACCGCGAGTTCATGGACCGCGCTCCGGAGGCCCTGCGCTGGCGGGCGCTGGGTGTGCGCTACCTGGTCACCTGGCGGGGGAGCCTGGTCAGCCGCGAGGGAGTGGCCGTGAACGGGGAGCTCGTCCATCACGAAGGGGAGGGACAGGCCGTGACCTACGTGTACCGTCTGGCGGGCGAGACCCCGCGCGCCTTCATCGTCCGCGACGTGCGCCAGGCCGCCAGCCGAGACGACGTGTACCGCATCCTGAGCGAACCGGGCTTCGACCCGTGGCGCACGGCAGTGGTGCAGACCCCGCTCAGCTTCGATCCCGCGCCAGACGCCGCCGACGCGGTAACAGTGATCAGGTACACGCCGACTGAGATCGCGCTGGAGGTGAGCACGAGTGCACCGGGCCTGCTGGTGCTGGGCGAGGTCACCTACCCCGGCTGGCGAGCCGAGGTGAACGGTCAACCAGTGCCCATAGTCGAGGCCGACGGCGTGTTGCGGGCCGTGCCGGTCGAGGCCGGCCACTTCACGGTACATTTCCGCTACCGGCCAGCGTCCCTTTACCTGGGCCTGGTCGTTTCCATTGGCACCTTGTTCGTCTGCTGTGCGGGGGCAGCAATCGGCTGGCAGCGCGAGCGGCGGAGAGAGAGACGATGACAACGATGGCGCGGAAACGCCGGCTGTGGGTGGCTCTGTTGGCCCTGGTGATACTGGTCTTCGCCCTGCGGCTCTACCACCTGGACTACCAGCCCCTGCGTGGCGACGAGAGCTTCGACGTGATGTTCGCCTCGCGGTCACTGCCATCACTGGTCAACGAGCTGCGGGTCACACAACCGTACCCCCCACTCTACCACGTCCTGCTGCACGGCTGGTTCAAACTGGCGGGCAAAAGCGAGCTCGCCCTGCGGTTCATCTCGATGAGCTGGAGTGTGCTCCTGGTGGCGTTAACCTATCGGCTGGGGCGGGAGTTGTTCTCCAGGGAGGTGGGCCTGCTCACCGCTCTGCTGACAGCGGTACATCCTTTTTACCTGTGGCACGCACAGGACGGGCGCATGTACACCATGTTGACCGGGTTGAGCGTGGCTTCCACGCTGCTCGCCCTCCAGCTCCTTTGGGAACGCAACGGCGCGGGATGGCGAAAATGGGCCGGTTACGCGATTGTCACCCTCTTGGCCCTGCTGACCCACTACTTCGCCTTCCTCGTGCTGGCGGCGCAAAACGTGATAGCATTAATCGAAATCGGCCGCCATCGTGACATATCCCTGCTGAAACGCTGGGCTATCAGCCAGTCTGTGATGGCCTTGCTCTACCTGCCCTGGACCCTCTTCGCCTGGCCACTGCTGAGCACACACACCAGCGGATGGATTCAGCCGGCCGGACTGCTGGAGATTCTCAAACGATGTTTTATCACCTTCAGTGTGGGCTTCACCGTGGAACCAGGCCACGTGCTCGTCCCACTGGCAGCTTTTTTGTGTATTTTTGGCAGTGGCATTTTCCCCTGGAGATGGGGACAGCGCCGGGACAGAACGTCGCTCGTGGCCTTGGCCGTACTCCTGCTCGTACCGCTGCTCGCCGTCTACCTGGGCTCGCTGCGCCGTCCGATGTTCGACGAGCGCTACCTGATCATCATCGTACCCTTCTACTTGCTGTTCTTGGGACGCGGCCTGGCGCAACTGGGTCACTGGCGCACGTGGGCGCTGCCAGCGGCCGGGATACTGCTGGCCTGGGGGATGGGCCGTGGGATGTGGAATTATTACTTCGATCCCCGCTACGCCAAAAGTCCGCCGTGGCCCGCGCTCACCGCGCACCTGGAGGCCCAGACCGGCCCCGGCGACGTGATCGTCCAGGACTATCCGGACCCAACTTTCGACTACTACTATCACGGGCAGGCTCCGCACCTCGTTGTGCCCGGTGGCCCCCTAGACGACGAGCGCCGGGCAGAGACGGCGGCGACCCTGACCGCGCTGCGCGATGGATACGACCGCATCTGGTTCATACCCATGGCCGATCCCGGGGGGGACCATGCCGGGTTCGTCGGTCGCTGGCTGGATCGCTACTGCGACCGCGTGGAGCGTCGTGAAGTAGCCGGTTTCACAGTGGACGTATACCTCACCCCGCGCGCCTTCTTGCCAAAGATGCAGCCCCTCAACGTGATTCTGGGGGACAGCATTCACCTGTTGGGCTATCGGCTGGAGGGCGACGACGGTGATTTAACCTTCGCGCCGGGGGAGACGGTGCGCCTCACTTTTTACTGGCAGACTTCGGCACCGATCAACGCAGATTACACCGTCTTCACCCACCTGCTGGACCCCACCGGCTGGCTGCGTGGCCAACTGGACAACCCACCGGTGTACGGCACTTACCCCACCGGCCAGTGGGCTACGGGCGAGATCATCGTGGACAAGTATGACATCGTCCTGGAGCCCGGCGCACCGCAGGGAAAATACGCGCTGGAGCTGGGGATGTACGACCCGGTGACCACGGAGCGTCTGCCGGTGCGGGACACCGAGGGCGCGTACCTGGGTGGTCGCGTGTTGCTTTCTGACGCAATTGAGGTACAATTAAGGTGACGGTCACCTGCGAGGCGACCGTCACCTCCGTTCCTGGCGGGTCTCTTGACCCGCCAGTAGCAGACGCTACGACTGCTCAATCGGATTTATCGGGTGACCAGGAGGTCTTTGTGCAGAGTCGGACGCTGGATTGGTTTCAAAAGATTCTCACCTCGCCCAACCGCTGGCTGGCTACGGGCCTGGTGGTGCTCGTCTGCCTGCTGGGCGGATTGCTGGTGGGAGCGCTGTTTGCCTACTTAACCCCCGTGATTGCCGTGGCCCTGGTAATCG
>JAGGZG010000161.1 GCA_021162125.1 Anaerolineae bacterium | reverse complement strand
GTAGTTGAGAAATCCGCCCCCCGCCCGGCGCTGAAGCGCCAGGCTCAGCAGCAGAAGCCTGCTTCAGCAGGCTGTGGTGGTCTCGGAGCCGCCGTCCACGTTGGCGAAGGGTGCTTCAGCACTCTTCGCCTGCTCAGCCTGGACGTTCACGTCCAGGCGACGCGGCAGCAGCACCGACTTTTCTCAAGTACTGATTGTTGCTTCACAGAGGAGTAGGTGTCTGGGGAGGGAGTAGTGATGGGAGTACAGCAATTATTGATAGTAGGTCTGGCTCTGATCATGGGCTTCGGGGCTATCCTATTAATCGTTGTCGGCATGAGGGGATCAAGTACTGCTGAGCAGGTGGAAGCTCGCTTGGCAGAGTACGGCAGCCGCACCCGGCCGGTGACCCTGGAGGAGATCGAGCTCTCACAGCCCTTTAGCCAGCGCATCCTGAAACCAATGATGGATGCCGCCACCAGATTTGTGACTCGTTTCACCCCGCAACAGTCGCTGGAAGCTACCCGCCATAAGCTGGAACTGGCCGGCCGCCCCAATAACTGGGGCCCTGCTGAGTTCTGGGGTATCCGTGCGCTGGCCGGGGTATTGATGGCTGTGTTGATGTTCTTGCTGATGAGCACGACCAGGCAATCATTAAAGCAAAGCCTACTGTACAGCGGGGCGATAGGTGCGCTGGGCTTTTACCTGCCGGTGCTATGGCTGCGCAGCAAAATCAGGAAACGACAGGAGGAGATTATCAGGGCTCTGCCCGACGCCCTTGACCTTTTGACCATCTGCGTGGAGGCCGGCCTGGGTTTCGATGCTGCCATGAGCCAGGTAACGGATAAATGGGATAACGAACTGAGCCGGGCTTTTGCGCGGGCCAACCAGGAGATGCGCCTGGGCAAGCTGCGTCGCGAGGCATTGCGTAGCATGGCCGACAGCATGGACGTGCCCGATGTGTCCAGTTTTGTGGCGGCAATCATCCAGGCCGACCAACTGGGCGTCAGCATCGCTAAGGTGCTGCGTATTCAGTCCGAGCAGATGCGCATTAAGCGCCGTCAGCGAGCTGAGGAACAGGCTCGTAAGGCACCGGTTAAAATGATGATTCCCCTCGCCTTCCTTGTTTTCCCGTCAATTTACATCATCCTGCTGGGCCCAGCGGTCCTCCTCGTGCTTGATACCGGGATATTGGGTAGCGGCATATTCTAGACCAGACTGCAACGTGTGCACGCTGGCAGCTACTGGCTCTGCAATCAATCTCTGCGCGTGATGGTGTGACCACACCTCGGGCAACGAGTGCATTGCAGGGCCGGCCCGTATATTGTCCCCACGGATGGATACAGATTGACAGCCCTTAGCTTTTTGCAGCAGATTCGACAGAGTCTTCTGGACTTGCTGTTTCCTCCCCGCTGTGTGGGCTGCGGCCGGGTAGGGGTGTGGCTCTGTGACTCGTGCTGCGCCGGACTGAAACCCGTGCTTCCTCCGGTGTGTCCCCTTTGCGGACGGCCTGCAGCCCAACCTCGGCTTTGTAGCCGTTGCCGGCAGACCCCTCTTCAGATTGATGGTATTCGCTCGGTGCTATACTTTGACGGGGCGTTGCGCGCTGCGATACACGCACTGAAGTACAGGCGCGTCCAGGACCTGGCCGGGCTGCTGGGTGGGATTATGGGGGACTACTGGCGGGACCATCCCATCCCGGCGGACGTGATTGCCCCTGTGCCCTTACATCCGGCGCGGGAACGAGCCAGGGGTTACAATCAGGCGGCCCTGCTGGCCCGCGGGTTGGCCGAGGCAGCAGAGTTGCCCGTGAGGGATGACCTCCTGGCCCGGGTGCGGGCGACAGCGCCACAGGTCAAGCTGGGGGCCGAAGCTCGACGGGAGAACGTGCGTGGGGCATTCCATTGTGCGATCGGGGCCACCGTAGGCCTGCGCATTTTGCTGGTTGACGACGTATGCACCACTGGCGCGACGTTGGAGGCTTGCAGCCAAGCATTACGCGCTGGTGGGGCCACTGCTGTGTGGGCACTTACCCTGGCACGAGCTATCTAATCCCTTTCAACGCGGAGATACCTGGCTCGGTTGTCTATATACGTGCATCAAGCTTGTGCTTCATAAGGGAATTCGGATGGACTCAGGGGAACTTTCACATTGGAAAGGAGAGGACGATGCAACTGATCATCCAGGGGAAGAACGTCGAGATTACTGACCGTTTGCGAGAGTACGTGGAAAAAAAGGTGGGCAAGTTAGACCGCTATCTGCCCACTATTGACGAGGCACGGATGGAACTCTCCACTGAGCACACCCGGAGTGCCGGTGCCCTGCAGGTAGCGCAGCTCACTGTGCGCAATAAGGGCACCATCCTGCGGGCCGAGGAGAAAACATCTGATATTTTCACCTCTATTGATGCTGTACTGGACAAGATGTATCGCCAGATCGCGCGCTATAAGGGTAGACGCTATAGACGGGGACGCGCGGCGGCACAGGGCGAGGCATTACCAATTGAGCTTGAGGAGGAAGAGGAAGAAGAACCGCGACGCATCGTACGCACCAAGCGTTTTCGCCTGATGCCGATGGACGAGGAAGAAGCCATCGAACAGATGGAGTTACTGGGCCACGACTTTTTCGTCTTCTACAATGCTTCGGATGGAGCGATCAACGTTTTGTATCGGCGCAAGAACGGTGACTACGGGCTGATCCAGCCGGAGTTGGCCTGACACCATCTATTAACGCCCGGTACTCAGCGGGGCCTGGGAGGTGATAAACTCTCCCAGGCCCTTAATCTTGCGCCGCTTTTCCCTTATCCAAAGAGAACCGCTTTGGCGATGGGGCAGCGACGTCCCAGAAATGCGTCGCAGGCGGCGGCCGGTGGGGTTTCAATGGATACACCCATCTCCGTCAACAGCCGGTACAGGTGGCACAGGGGAAGACCCATCACGTTGGCGTAGCAACCTTCCACCCGGGCAACCGGTTGGAAAACCCCGTCCTGAATAGCGTACCCACCGGCCTTGTCCAGGGGCCCACCACCGCGCACGTAGGCCATCATCTCCTCGTCTGAGTAGGCTCGCATCCACACGGTGCTCCTGACGACGATACTGGACAGCCTTCCCGTCGCCGGGTCGAGAACGGATACGCCGGTGTACACCTGATGCGCCTGTCCCCGCAGGCGATGGAGCATGAGCAGTGCTGCGTTAGCGTCGGCTGGTTTGCCCAGGATTTCACCCTCCAGAACCACGATGGTATCCGCCCCGACGACCGGCCCGCCCCGCACGCTGCTTACCACAGCGCGCACTTTGTCCTCGCTCAGACGGCGTACCAGGTCGCGGGGATGTTCATCATCCTGGGGATGCTCCTTCACGTCAGCGGCGCAGACTTCGAAGGGCAGGCCCAACAGAGCGATTAACTGGCGACGGCGAGGGGAGGCCGAGGCCAGGATCAGTACGGGTTTCATTGGGATTCGTTCCTCCTGAACGGGTGCAGGGCCGTGCCCCGCCACATCACATCATCCGAACGCCGATCCATTATCAGTACTTGAGAAAAGTCGGTACTGCTGCCGCGTCGCCTGGACGTGAACGTCCAGGCTGAGCAGGCGAAGAGTGCTGAAGCACCCTTCGCCAACGTGGACGGCGGCTCCGAGGCCACCACAGCCTGCTTCAGCAGGCTTCTGCTGCTGAGCCTGGCGCTTCAGCGCCGGGCGGGGGGCGGATTTCTCAACTACTGATTATAGCACATCGCCCTCTCTTGTCTAATCGGGGCCGATATGGTAGAATGAGGGCCGTTAGTTTGAGTAGAGCAGACATCCCTGTCTGCCGCTTCTGCTGCCACACCAATCTACACGGAGGAATCACAACCATGGAATGTACCCAAAAAGAAAACCTGGCGCAGTGCACCTGCACCTACGAACCTTGTTCCCATAAGGGCAAGTGTTGTGAGTGCATTGCCTACCACCGCGCCCTCGGCGAGTTGCCGGGTTGCCTCTTCCCACCGGAGGTGGAACGCACCTACGACCGTTCCATCCGCCGTTTCGTCCAGACGTACAGCCATCTTCTCAAGAGAGCGTGAATCGAGGTGCCCGGCACTTTCTAAGTGCCGGGCACCTGACCAGGGGGAGATAGGAATCATGGTCGCCAGATGGCAAGTTCTGGCCTGGAGCGGGGTCGCGGTCGCCTGCCTGGTTCTGGCCGGGACAGTCGCCGCGCAGGAGCCTCTCGATTCGGTGTATGCAGTCGCGTTGCGCCAGGCTGGTCGAGCCCTGGGCCTGGGTGAGGTCGTCTCCTGGGAGCTCTCCCCGGCCAGCACTTTCGACTACAATAACTACTGGATCACCTCGGAGGGTGGGGCTCACGTCCTACGCATCGAGGTCGCACCCAGCGCGGAGGATGCCACTAGCCTGTTGGCACTCTACAGCGGTGAGGAGATGACTTTTCGCGGCCTGCCGGGTCGCCATCTGCCGCGAGGTGAGAGCAGCCCTTTCGAAGGTTACGCCTGGCGCTGCGGACCGGCGATTTTCTCCGTCGCCTCGCGTGACCCCGTGGTTGCCGCGCGTCTGGCGGAAGGGTTCTACACCATCGCCGTCGGAGCTGGTCTGTGTCCCCCGGCCACTGTCGAACCGCTCCCAACTCCGATCCCGACAATCCCCGTCACCGCGAATCCGGTGACCGCACTTTGCCCGCCATTGGCCATTGCCGGGCTGGTGCTGTCCGTGTACTGGCTGGCACGACTCACCGGAAGGTGATTTCGACCTGTGCAGTTAATCCCGCAGCGATGGTATCTCGCCAGTCTCTTTATCATCAGGACACGGATTTGCACGGAAAAACACTGATTTTGAAACATTCTCATCCGTGAAATCTGTGTTGATCCGCGTCCTATTTCCCTAACCGCACAGGAGGGGTGATTTTCTCCCTATGGACACCAAATATCTACAAACACTCGAATTACCAAAAATCCTGAAGCGGGTGGCTGAATATGCTTCTTTCTCTGCCGGCCGGAAACTGATCCTGGCTCTAGAGCCCACGTCCGACCTGGAAGAAGCCCGCCGTCGCCAGGGAGAGACCCGCGAAGCACTCTACCTGGTGGACAGCCAGGGGGGCGTTTCCCTGGGTGGGGTCCACGACGTGCGCCCCCTGGTGGATAGCGCCTCGCGGGGGGCGACCATCCTACCCGGCGATCTGCTGGACGTGCGCGACACCCTGCTCCGTGGGCAGTCCCTGAAGCGCACAATCACCCGCCAGGCAGCGCAGTTGCCCATCCTGGCGGCTATCGCTGCCCGCATCGAACCCTGTCCCCACGTCACCGCCGAAATTGGCCGTTGCATCAACGATCAGGCGGAAGTGGTGGACGCGGCCAGTCCCCGGCTGGCCCAGATTCGCCGTGATCTCAAAATCGCCCGCGACCGGCTGCTCGATAAGCTCAACCGGCTGGTGACTGCGCCGGAAACGGCTATCTATCTGCAGGAGGCATTCGTCACCCAGCGCAACGGGCGCTACGTCATCCCCCTCAAAGCCGACTTCAAGGGGCGCATCCCCGGCCTGGTGCACGACACCTCGGCCAGCGGGGCCACCCTGTTCATCGAGCCGCTGGCTACCATCGAGCTCAACAATCGCTGGCGCGAGCTTCAGATTGAGGAGGAGCGCGAGGTACAGCGTATCCTGGCCGGTTTGTCAAGCCTGGTCGCCGAGGAGGGCGAGTTCATCACCCGCACCGTCGAGGCCCTGGCCGAGCTCGACCTGGCCCTGGCCAAGGCCGAGTACGCGCACGACACCCGTTCAGTCGAGCCGCAACTGGTCCCTTTCAAGGCGAAAAGTGCCAAAGCGCGAAAGCAGTCAACGCCCGACTTCCAGCATCCGGGGTCTACCATCAAACTGATCCGTGCCCGGCATCCGCTGCTGGACCCGGCCACGGTGGTGCCCATTGACGTGTACCTCAGCGACGACTACTTCGTGCTGGTGATCACCGGGCCCAACACCGGCGGCAAGACGGTCTCGTTGAAGACCGTTGGGCTGCTGACCTTAATGGCCCAGGCCGGGTTGCACATCCCCGCCGACGAGGGGTCGGTCCTCTCGGTCTTTGAGGGGGTGTACGCTGACATCGGTGACGAGCAGAGCATCGAACAGAGCCTGTCCACTTTCTCCTCGCACATGTCCAACATCATCCACGTGTTGAATCGGGCCAACGAACGCTCGCTGGTGCTGTTGGATGAGCTCGGCGCGGGCACCGACCCGGTCGAGGGGTCAGCTCTGGCGCGGGCCATCCTCTCCCACCTGGTACGGCGGCGGATCACTACCCTGGCCACCACCCATTCCTCAGAGCTCAAAGTGTATGCCCACGCCACGCCCGGCGTGGAGAACGCCAGCGTCGAGTTCGACCTGGAGACGCTTTCGCCCACGTATGAGCTGACCATCGGCCTGCCGGGGCGCTCCAACGCCTTCGCCATTGCCACTCGACTGGGACTCCCCCAGGAGATCGTCGAGGAGGCCAAAGGGCTGGTCACGCCGGAAGGGCTGGAGGCCGAGGCGCTGCTGGCTGAGATCAAAGTAGCCCGCGAGGAGGCGCTGGCTGCCCGCGAGGCGGCACGCGCGGCCCAGCGTGAGGCCGAGGGGTTGGCCGAACAGTTGCGCGTCCGCCTGGCGACCATCGAGGAGGAGCGGCGAGCCATCGTCAACGCGGCGCGCGAGGAGGCCCGCCGCGAGCTAGAGGATGTCCGCGCTGAGTTGCGACGGGTGCGTGCCCGGCTGGCCTCGGCGCTGGCGGCGACCGAGGAGCGCCCGCCCGAGTTGGCCGAGGCGGAGCAGGCCCTGAGCGAGCTGGAGATACAGGCCCCGCTCCCTGAGAAAATTGTCCTGCCCAAAGTGGCGGAGATACCTGCCGGCCCGCTGTCCGTAGGGGACACCGTGTGGGTGGCCGGGCTGGGAGTCACCGGGGAGATCAGCGAGCTGTTCGACGACGAGGCCGTGGTGCAGGTGGGCAGCTTCCGCGTGCGGGCCCAGCGGGAGGCGCTGGAGTTGCGGTCCCATGCGTCCCCCACAGTGGAAGAGCCTGCCCCATCAGAACTGGCGACGGGGGAACTGCCGCCTTCCCCTGGCATCGAACTGGACTTGCGCGGCCTGCGCGTGGAGGAGGCGCTGGGGCGCGTGGATAAGCACCTGGACGCCGCATTTCTGGCCGGGTTGCCTTTCGTGCGCATCGTGCACGGCAAGGGCACCGGAGCGCTGCGTCGCGCAGTGCGCCAGGTGTTGAACGGCCACCCGCTGGTCGCCTCGTTCCGCCCCGGTGAACAGGGCGAGGGCGGTGATGGGGTCACCGTGGTCTATCTGGCCAATCAATAGCGACCTGCGGTCGAAATCCCAATGAACCAAATCCCAAAATTGGATGGTGCAGGAGGCAGGAGGCAGGGGCGATGGCGAAGAAAATTACGAAAACGGGCAAGGCGCTCGAACGGCGGGTGGCGGACGCTTACCGGGCCATCGGTGCGCGGAAGGTGGAGCACGACGTGGAACTGGCCGGCCATCAAATTGACGTGTACGTCGAGATGGAAACCGCCGACCGTGCGCTGCATCGCAGTCGAGGCCAAGGACCGGGCTAAACCCGTCGGCATCAAGATAGTCCGTGAATTTGGCGATGTGGTGAACAGCCTGCGCCGGTTGGGGCACGTTGACGAGGGCGTCATCGTCTCGGCGAGTGGCTTCACCAGGCCGGGCCGCAATGCCGCAAAAGAACACGGCCTGCGGCTGCTCGAACCGGCCGACCTGGAGACGATGGCCAGAGGGCCAGACCTTACGCAGATGCGCACCGACTATCTGGCCTCCCTGCGCCGGCGCTTCGAGTACCTTGACCTGGGCGGGATCGCGCCACGGGTGCAGAACCGCACGGTGAAGTTGCGCATGGAAGACGTGTTCGTGCCCGTGCAGGCGCGCCCCGAACTGGAATCCCG
>JAGGZG010000154.1 GCA_021162125.1 Anaerolineae bacterium | reverse complement strand
GCCCGACTTCCCAGCCTTGATCGCTGAGGTTCTGCAAGTCAACGACGAGGAATGGGTGGAGAGACCTGCTATTGCCGATCTGTACCTCAAAGATAAGACCGGTCACGAGTACTTTTTCGAGATCAAATCCCCCAAACCGAACAAGGGGCAATGTTTGGAAGTTGCAGAGCGGTTGTTGCGTATCCACGCCATTACGCAAAAGAACAGACCCTATGTCAACGCCTACTTTGCAATGGCTTACAATCCTTAGGGCACGCGCCTGGAAGACTATCGCCATAGTTTCAGCCTACAGTATCTGGACATGCAAAATGAGGTACTCCTGGGCGCGGATTTCTGGACATTGGTCGGCGGCGAGGGAACGTATGAAGAACTATTGGAAATCTACCAAGAGGTGGGAAGAGAGAAAGGCAAAGCGATGATTGACGCCTTGGCGTTTGGCTTCTAATAGTAGCTACATTTTCGAAGGAGGGAACGGAATGCGCGAGGTCAGAGTGGCAGTGGTGCAGATGAACCCGCTCCTGGGTGAGAGCGAGGAGAATCTGGTGAAGATCTCCCAGTTCGTCGAGCGGGTCAGCACCGAGCAACGAGTGGATATAATCGTGTTTCCAGAGCTGGTGACGTCTGGGTACGAGTGCGGGGTGCGTTTCACTGAGCTGGCGGAGCGGGTGCCGGGCCCCACAGTCAACCTGCTGGCCCAGCGGGCCAGTGACTTTGGCGTGCACATCGTCTTCGGCATGGTAGCCAAGGAGCGTGTGGAGAGCATCATCTACAACTCGGCTGTCTTGATCGGGCCGGATGGGGAGGTGATCGGCCAGTATAATAAAGTGCACCTGCGCGGCGAGGAGCGAATGGCGTTTCGCGCGGGGTATCGCTACCCTGTGCTGGAGACCGAGTTCGGCATGGTGGGGCTGATGCTTGGCTGGGACCTGGCTTTCCCGGAGGTAGCGCGCAGCTTGGCCCTGGAGGGCGCGGAGCTCCTGTGTGTGTGCGCCAACTGGGAGCAACCCAACGTGGAGGAGTGGCGTACGTACACCCTGGCGCGGGCCTGCGAGAACGCGGTGTTCGTTGCGGCGGCCAACCGCGTTGGTGAGGAACCGAGCTACACTTTCTTTGGTCATAGCATGATCGTGGGGCCACGGGGTGAGGTGTACGCCGCACTCGACGAAGAGATTGAAGGCTACATCGTAGCGAAAATTGACCTGGACAACATCCGCCACATTCGTGAGGAGTCTCAACTCTTTCAGTGCCGGCAGCCGCAGACCTATCGTGCGGTGGTGAGAAAGTATTGATGGGGTGAAAGGGGGAGAGGCTTTGAAGGTCATAGACTTGCGCAGTGATACGGTGACTTTGCCTACGCCTGCCATGCGCGAGGCGATGTATCGCGCCGAGGTGGGCGATGACGTTTTCGGCGAGGATCCCACGGTTAACCGCTTGGAGGCAATGGCGGCGGAGCGGATGGGCAAGGAAGCGGCTCTGTTCGTAGTCAGTGGTACGATGGCCAACCTGGTCTCGTTGCTGACGCATTGCGGACGGGGCCACGAGATCATCGTCGGCGATCTGGCGCACACTTTTCTGTACGAGCAGGGTGGCTCAGCGGCGCTGGGCGGCATCCACGTACACACCCTGCGCAATCAGCCCGACGGCACGCTGGATCTGCAGGAGATCGAGGGGGCAATCCGCGCGGACAACATTCACTTTCCACGGACGCGCCTGATCTGCCTGGAGAATACCCACAATCGCTGCGGGGGTGTGCCTTTGACGCCGGAGTACACCGACGCCGTGGGTGATCTGGCGCGACGCCATGGGCTGGCGGTTTACCTGGACGGGGCACGCATTTTCAATGCGGCCGTGGCCCTGGGGGTGGACGTGCGGGAACTGACTCGCGGCGTGGACACGGTGTCCTTCTGTCTGTCCAAAGGATTGTGTGCGCCGGTGGGTTCGCTGGTGTGCGGGACTCGGGATTTCATCGCCGAGGCGCGGCGCAATCGCAAGATCGTGGGCGGCGGGATGCGCCAGGCGGGGATCATCGCTGCGGCGGGGATCGTAGCCCTGGAGCAGATGGTGGATCGTCTGGCGGAGGATCACGAGAACGCCCGACGTCTGGCCCTCGGTCTGGCCGAGATTCCGGGTATCAGCATTGACCCGGCGCAGGTGCGAACCAACATCGTAATCTTCGATCTGGTGGCCGAGCGACCGACCTCCGCCGAGTTTGCTGCCCGGCTGAGCGCGGATGGCGTGAAGGTGCTGGCTTTGGGTGAGCGCATCCGTCTGGTGACACATTACGGCATAGACGCGGCTGACATTGACAAAGCATTGGTGGCAATTCGTAAGGTTATGCAGGAGGCGGGGTGAGCGCGAAGCGGCGGCGCAGGCGACCGGCGAGACTTCTTTTGGATCCTTACTACGCCTGCCTGATCTTCGCTGGAGTGGGGGTGGGCACACTAGGCATTCGTGGCCCGGCCCGATTAGTATTGCTGTGGCTTGCTTTGTTGCTGCTGAGCCTGCTGTACGTCGAGCGACGGCCGGTTCAGTTGCGCTATTCTCTGGGCAACGTTGGTCGTGGGGCGGGATTGGGCGTGTTACTGGCGGGCTCCGGCCTCCTTTTCGCCTTCGATGGGTTGCGTGTCACGTCCGAGCGGCTGTTCCCGATGAGCAGCGGTGCAGCGCTGTTTCAGAGCCTATTTTTCGTAGCCGCGCCGGTCGAGGAACTGTTTTTCCGGGGAATTTTGCAGCGGGAACGGGGGATTGCCATTACCAGCGCGCTGTACGGCTTAGCGGGAGTCGTCTTCTTCCTGCCGATAGCGGGACGTTTTTTCCTGGTGTTATTGGCTGTGGGTGTGGGGATGGGGTTGCTGGGGCTCGTCTACGGGTACGTTTACGAACGCTACGGGCTGGCGGCGGGCATGGCCTGCCACGCGGTGGTAAATATCGCGTTGTTCTTCATACCTCGTATGGTGGGACAGTGGTGGATGGGATGAGGCAGTGAATCGTTGCCCTATCCTGGACGGGGCTTGTGTGGCAAGAGAAATCGCCCCCGGAGCAGCGCGCTGGCCAGGAGGAGATGAGCGCGGCATACGTGCGGCATACGTGAAAGAGGGATGGCCTGCTCGTGGCACATCCCTCTTTATTATTGTTATTGCCCCAGGGTGAGCGTGCGGTTTACGGGTGGCTGTTGAAGATCAACGGCAGATACAGGGTATGGGTCCCTGCGGCAGGTAGAGGGGCCGGGTCTAAGAAGTTGGGTATCCCATCGCCGTCCGAGTCGCCCGTGCCTTCCTCGGCATCGTACCAACCGTCACCGTCACTGTCCTCGTCGAGGAAGTTGGGCACACCATCGCCGTCTGCGTCATCCAGACCCTCCACCTCGTTGGGAATTCCGTCCCCGTCGCTATCCCCCGAAATAACCAGGCTGGCCACTCTGGGGCTCCACCGCTCGATCTCCTCTGCGCTGTGCACTGCTGCTTCGTTCGCTACTTCGCTCCCAACTACCGCTGCGTCTGTTATTTGCACGCGGAAGATGAGCGTCAGGGTCTCGCCCCCGCTTAAAATTTCGGCGCGGGCGACGATCTGCGCTCCCTCGCTGACCAACGTACCATTGACCACCTGAGCGCTACCGGCGACATACGTGGTCCCGGCGGGGACGCCGTCAATGATCTCCACTGCGGTGCGAGGGACGCTGCCCTCGTTCGTCACGGTGATGGTGTACTCGATCTCATCTCCGAAGAAGGGGTATTCCTCATCCTCCGTGGCGCCTACGTTGAATCCAACGAGCACCGGCTGGGCACGGATTACCTGCCACTCCTTGCTGATCGTAAAGGCGCTGGGCGGTATTCCGTACTCAAAATCGGCGTCGTTGCAGTCCTCGCCGGCAGCCAGGGTGTAGATGAAAGGCAGATTTCCGGTAAGCAGGACGTAGCCATCGGGTACTGTGGTCTCGTCAACGGTCACCTGGTAGTCTCCGGCGGGCAGGCCGGTGAAATCGTAATGACCATCTGTGTCCGTGACCTGTGTGTCCACCAAGGTCTCATACGATCCATCGCCGTCCGCGTCCAGATAAAGGTGCAGGGCCACGTTGCTCAGGCCGATTCGTTCCCCGTCGCCACACCTGCGCCACACCTCGTCGCCGATGGAGCCGCTATCATCGTAGCCGAAGTTCACGTCGTAATACGTCTGTCCGGCTGCCAGTTCAATGGGCAGTTCTTGAGTGACCGCAGTGAGGACATAGCCTGCCGGCAGGGTGCTCTCGTCCACGTCCACGGTGTAAACCCCGGCTGGCAGTCCATCGAAGGCATACACGCCGTTCGAGCCGGTCGTCGTAGTCGCCAGCAGTTGTCCTTCACCCGTGTACAGCCTGACCGTGGCATTCTCGATGCTGGTCTCTTCCCCGTCCCGTAGGCCATCGCCGTTGGCATCGTACCACACCTGACCGCCAAGAGCGCCGCTATCGTCGTAACCGAAATCGGCGTCCGTGATCTGCTGACCCCAGTCAAGCTCGATGGTCAGCGGCTCGTTGTGGGTAGTCAGGCGCAGGCCGGGCGGCAGGGTCGCCTCGTCCACGTCTATGGTGTAGGTGCCGGGATAGAGGCGCTCAAATTCGTAGGTCCCATCGCTACCGGTGACGGTGGTGGCCAGGAGGGCGTCGTCAGCAGTGAAGAGATTGACGGTGACGCCCTCCAGGCCATCTTCCTCCACGCCCTGCTCGCCGTCGGCGTCCGCGTCGTGCCACAGCCGTCCGCTGATCGCCCCTCGAACACATGTCGGCGATTTCTGGATGGGATTGATAGCGTACAGGTATTTATCCGTGGAGCCGATGTAGACCGTCCCGTCGCAATTGATGGCCGGTGATGACCATATTGCCCCCTCCGTGCGGTACTTCCACTTCAGTGTGCCGTCGGGATTGATGGCGTACAGGTAGCCATCTTTGGAACCGACGTAAATCGTTCCCGCTGCGTCCACTGCTGGTGAGGAGCGGACGTCGCCGCCGGTGGGATACGTCCAGAGAGGTGTGCCGTCCGCGGCCACGGCGTGCAGGTGATTGTCGTCGGATCCAACGTAAACCGTGCCATCGGCGCCAATCGCCGGGGACGAGAACACCTTGCCCCCCGTCTGGTAGACCCACTGGATGACTCCTGCATCGCCTTGATCCTGGACTGCGACCAGGAGATTGCCGGCCGTACCCACGTAAATCGTCGTGCCGTCCACCGCCGGCGAGGAGTAGCTGATCGCCTGGCCCAGATCGGTGCTCCACTTCAGGCTGCCATCGGGGTGGAAAGCGTACAGGTGGTGGTCCATGGATCCCACGTAGATGGTTCCGTCAGTGGCCAGCGCCGGTGAGGAGTAGATCGAGCTGCCAGTGAGGACGCTCCACAGCAGGGTGGCCGCCGAGCCGTCGTCGCGCAGGGCGTACAGGCGGCCATTCAGCGAGCCGACGTAGATCGTGCCGTCGGGGGCGATGGCCGGTGAGGAGCGGACGTATTTCCCCGTTTGGAAGGTCCACTTGACGGCGTAGGTGTCGCCCTCGTCGCGCAGGGCGTGGAGCTGACCATCGTCGCTGCCCACGTAAATCGTCCCGTCCGCGCCAATGGCCGGTGAAGAGTGGAAGTGCTTGCCGGTGACGTATGACCAGCGGAAGGTGCCCTCCGTCCCGTCGTCGCGGACGGCGAACAAACGGTCGCCGGTGCCGGTGCCCACGTACAGGGTGCGCCCGTCGGGGCCGATGGCCACGGAGGACCACCACACGCGACGACCAGGGGTAAGAAATGACCGCCATTTGAGGTCGCTCGTGTTCGAACCGGGAAATCGGCTGTAGCCCGTGTGCTGGGGGTTCTGGCGGAACATTGGCCAACGGCTGTCAGCCAGGCCTGGGTTGGATTCCGCCCAGGAGGTGGGACAAATCCACGAGGAAAGTATGCCCATAAGGGCGAGTATGCTGATCAGGGTGACGCACTGGGTGATTGCTCGGCGCGATACGCGACGAATGCGACGATGTTTGAGCATGGTTGATTGTACCTCATCGTCTGGACGCGAGTCACAACGTCCAAAAGATTAGTCTCCTCCCCCGGGTGCGCCTATTTAATATTAACATGACAAGGTTAGAGTTCGGTATGGAATTGGTTAGAAATTTGCTGGAAAGCTCCCTTGAAGATCAAAAAACCCTGCACCCGGCTCCTTCGGAATTGCAGCGCTCCGGGGGAGGGAGCTGGAGCATCCATCAGAGAGCACGGGTGCAGGGAGTAACTATAAGGTATAAAATTATGCTTTTTGTATATCCATGATACATTATAATCGAAAATCACTGTTTCAGGGGTTGAGATTAGGTTACGAACAAGTGGAGATTACGTTGCGCGGTTCAGGGCTCCGCTCTCTCCGAGGAGACGGGTTTCTGGCTTGAAGTGTTTGCTCTCTCAGCAAGGTGTGGTATAATATTTTTTATGTTCGCTTGATCTGGTTGCGGGTCTGTTTGATGACATTTACGAGCCACCCGCGACTTTGATTTGTACTCGATACACAAGGAGCTGTTATGCGAGCTGTAGACATTATCGCCAAAAAGCGCGACGGTGGTGAACTGACTAAAGGGGAAATCGAGTTTTTCATCCAGGGCTATACCCGGGGCGACATTCCGGACTATCAGGCAGCGGCCTGGGCGATGGCGGTGTACCTGCGAGGGATGAGCCGTCGGGAGACGATTGACCTGACCCTGGCGATGGCCCACTCTGGCACGATACTGGACTTGCATCAGGCTGTCCCGTTCGTGGTGGATAAGCATTCCACTGGTGGAGTGGGCGACAAGACCACTATCATGGTCGCCCCGTTGGTGGCCTCGTGCGGGCTGCCGGTGGGCAAGATGTCCGGCCGGGGATTGGGTTTCTCCGGGGGCACGTTGGATAAGCTGGAGGCTATCCGGGGATACAAGGTGCCGTTGAGCATTGAGGAGTTCCTGACCCAGCTCCGTGACCACGGGATTGTGGTCGCCGGACAGACAGCGGACCTGGCCCCTGCCGACGGCAAGCTGTACGCTTTACGCGACGTGACTGCTACCGTGGCCTCGCTGCCGCTCATCGCCGCTTCAGTGATGAGCAAGAAGATCGCCTGCGGTGCGGATGCCATCGCGCTGGACGTGAAGGTTGGCAAGGGCGCATTCATGCAGACGCTGGAGGACGCGGTTGCTCTGGCCCGCATTATGGTCGAGATTGGGCAAGGGGTAGGCCGCCGGGTACGGGCGGTGATCTCAGATATGAATCAGCCCCTGGGTCGGGCAGTAGGCAACGCGCTGGAGACGGCTGAGGCCATTGAGTCCCTGCGCGGGCGGGGTCCGGCGGATTTCGTCGAGCACTGCCTAGTCGTGGCGGAGCAGATGCTCATCCTGGGGGGAAAGGCCGAGGATACAGCTACGGCGCGGCGTATCCTGACCGGCGCGCTGGAGTCCGGCCGGGCATGGGATAAGTTCGTGGAGTGGATCACTGCTCAGGGTGGCGATCCGGCTGTGCTCACCGACCCGCCCGATCTGCCTCGTGCTCGCCTGATCAAGGACGTACCTGCCCCTCGCAGCGGGTACATTGCCGGGCTCGATGCCAGACAGGTAGGCCTGACCGCGGTGTTGTTGGGCGCAGGCCGGGCGAAGAAAGATGACCTGATTGATCAGGCGGTGGGCATCGTGCTGGCGGCCAAGATCGGCGACCGCGTGGAGCAGGGGCAGACTTTGCTGACCATCCATGCCAACGACGAGCGCCGTCTGGCCGAGGCCCGCGAGCGCCTGCTGACTGCCTACACCTGGAGTGAGGCCCCGGTCGAGAGGCCGCCGTTGGTGTATCAGGTCATTGTCCCTTGAGGTGCGATGAGGTGCGAGAAGCGCCGTCAGAGACGACGGCGCTTTTTATGTGACCACATGCACTTCGCGTCCGCAGTTCAGGAATACCAGCAGGACGCGGGGCTTCTGGCCCAGCAATTGCGTCAGGGCGTCGGCGTAGGTCTGCACCTGCTGATCGTACTTACGTTGGCGGATGTGATCGTCCAGTTCAGCAGGATTCCTTATCTCGTCGGTTTTGAACTCGACCAGCGTCCACTGGTCGTTGGAGCGGTAAAGTGCGTCAACAATGCCGGCGCTCTTGCTGTCGCCGTCCAGGATGGCACAGTATGGCACCTCGTGGTAACGCTCGGCGGCCGACATCTCGGCGTACAGGGGGTGCGCCTGGAAGCGGGTCAGCAGGCGGCGGGCCTCGCCGATGGCTCCGGCGATTTCGGCGCGGTCGGTCAGGCCGGCTTGCAGGGCATAAGGATACAGAAACGGCTCGAAGTCGGGGATGTCGGGGAAGCGCCAGCGACGCAGAGCTTCGTGCACCAGTTTGCCCACCACCCACGCCGGGCCGGTGGGTCGTTTGGCGCGGGGGATGATGCGCCATACCCGTGGCGGCGGTTCGCTCTCGCGGTCCTGCGTTTTCTCGTCGCTCTCCAATTCCTCGATTGTGACCAGCGGGGCCACCAAATCGCCGGGTACGGGTGCTGCCTGGAAAGTGGGAACCTCCAGCTCGGCTGGGGTTTCCTCCGCAGTGACGGGACCCTCTTGCAGTGGATGGAGCACGCAGGTCAGCGGGGTGCTCTCCCAGGGCAGGTCCAGCACTTGCGGCGCGGTCGGCGTGGCGGGCAGACGCACCTCGTCCAGGCCGATCACCGCACCCAGCCAGTTCAACCATCCGCCCAGGAGTAGCCGTCCTGGGTCTTTCTTAGCCTGACTGATTTTGACGTGCCCGCTGACGATGAGCTTCTCCCTGGCGCGCGTGGCCGCCACGTAGAGCAGGCGGCGTTCCTCGGCTTCGTCCATCAGCGCGTCTTGCCAGGCGGCCAGGCGATAGGTGGCCGGGTGTGCGTTCGTTTTGCTGCCGGGGACTGCTTCTGTCAGATCGAGCACCACTCCCAGGTCAGGTTCGATGAGCAGCGGCCCGGACCATCCCCTACCGCTGTGGGCGGCGTCGGCGATGACGACCAGAGGGAATTCCAGTCCCTTGGCCTTGTGCACGGTCATCAACTGCACCGCGCCCCCGGCCTCCACCGGGGCCTCTCCCTCGCGTGCGCCCACGTCACGCAGGGCCTGCACGTATTCCAGGAAGTCGCCGATGCCCACCAGACGGCTGCGGTGCGCGTCGGCCAGCAGCTTGTCCACGTTGCGCACCAGGCGTTGGCCGCCTCCGACCAGGCGTAGGATGGCCCGGTAGTGGGTGGCGTCCAGGAAGCGTTTGAGCACCTCGGCGACCGGGGCGCGGCCGGCCAATTCGTGTAGTGAGGTGACGAGCTGCCGGGCGCGGCGGGCGCGGGCGGCGTCATCGGGGTCAAGGCAATTCAGCTGGTCCCCATCATCGTGAAGTGCCTCCCAGAGAGACACCGGCTCCCATTTCTCCTTCTCCCCTTGGCTCTCTTTCTTCCTGTTCCCGTTTCCCCAACGCAACAGGTAGAGTGCGGCGTCGGTGAGGGCGAAAGCCGGTGAGCGCAACAACCCGGCCAGAGCCAGATCGTCGGTGGGGTCGGCGATGGCGGTCAGCGCATTAAGCACGTCGCGCACCTCGGGGCGGTCGTAGAAGCCCCGTCCAGCTACGGTGACGAAGGGGATACTGGCTCGTTCCAGGGCGTCCTCGTACACGGCAAAAGCGGTCGAGGCGCGGAAGAGAAGGGCCATCTCACCCCAGTCGAAGCCCTCGGCGCGTAGTTCGTGCAGGCAGCGGGCCAGGGCGTCGGCGGCAGCGCGGCGGCCCTGTGCGGCGTTCTCGCCCAGTCCTAGATGGAATTCGACGAAGGGCTGGCGTACTCCGTCGCGCGGCTGCTGGCGATGGGCTTGCAGGGGGGCGAATGGCACGTGGTAGGGG
>JAGGZG010000039.1 GCA_021162125.1 Anaerolineae bacterium | reverse complement strand
AGGCTGTGGTGGCCTCGGAGCCGCCGTCCACATTGGCGAAGGGTGCTTCAGCACTCTTCGCCTGCTCAGCCTGGACGTTCACGTCCAGGCGACGCGGCAGCAGCACCGACTTTTCTCAAGTACTGACTATAGAAAAAAGAAGCGATAAGGACCGGGAATATTCTTGACCGTTGGCATCGTATCAACCGCTACTTTATCGTTCTTTTCACTATCAACCCGATCAGTAAGCCCCCCGCAGTTTGGTTTTGTGAAAATGGGGCAAGACAAGTAGGCGTGCGCTTAAGTATTGTACAGTATATTCCCGTAAAGCGCAATCCATGCCGCTAACGCGCGCAGCGGAAGCCCAGGTCATCGTTGGCGGCAATCGGGCTGGTGCAGTTGCGATTCGAGGTTCGCACCTGAGGCGGCTCTTCGAACCAGCCCCCGCCCCGTGTCACCTTGTTCTCCTTGCCAAAATAGGGGTCCTGGTAATTGCTGCCGGGGTAGGGCAGATACCAGTCGGCCGTCCATTCCCAGACGTTGCCGGCCATGTCGAAAACGCCGTACGGGCTGACGCCATCGGCAAAACTGCCCACCGGCGTCGTCCCCCGGTACCCCGATTGGTAGCTGTTCAGGCGAGCGGGGTCCCATTCGTTGCCCCAGGGATAGATGCGCCCATCGGTGCCCCGCGCCGCTTTCTCCCACTCGGCCTCGGTGGGCAGGCGCTTGCCCACCCACTTGCAGTAGGCCACGGCATCGTTCCAGCTCACCTTGACCACGGGATGGTTGTCCTTGCCCTCGGTGTAGAAACCACGCCAGCCCGCCTCGCCTCCTTTTTCGGCGTCGGTCTGGTAGCCGGTGGCCTCCACGAAGGCGGCGAACTGGGCATTGGTCACTTCAAACAGGTCGATCTCGAAGGCGGGTAAGTCCACCTCGTGCTGTGGAGCCTCGTCGGGATCGTCGGAATCGCTGCCCATGATGAACGGCCCGGCCGGGATGAGGACCATATCTGCCGCCGGCTGAGTAGTCTCCTCTGCTGGCTGGCTGGTCGCTTCAGGCGTTTCCCCGACCACGGGAGTGGAAGCGGGAGTGAAAGTGGGCCGCGGCGTCGGCGTGGGGGGCATGGGCATGGGGGTATCGGTTGGCTTTACCTCAGGCCGGCCGATGATAACCGGGGTAGGTGTTGGCCCGGTAGAGGCCGGCGTAGCGGTCAGAAACCCACCGCCCGGCACCTCCACCTCGCAGGCGGTGAGCAACAGCAGTGATACAGCCAGAAGCACCCAGAGTTTCAATCTCATGCTGAGCAGGACCCCCTTTCCGTGACTATGCCTCTCGCGCAGCGCGGCGGCGCAACACGTCAATGAAAGCTGCGGCGATGATGATAATCCCGATAGCCACTTCCTGCCAGAACACGGACACGTTCAGCAGGTTGAGACCATTGCGGATGAAGCCCATGATCAGAACGCCGATCAGCGTACCGACCACCGTACCACGGCCGCCGAAAAAGCTGGCTCCACCGATGATCACCGAAGCGATGGCGTCCAGTTCGTACCCGGCCATAGCGGCTTTAGGCGTGCCGGAGTTGATCCGGCCGGCGTACAGGATGGCGGCTGTGGCTGCCAACAGGCCAGACAGGATGTAAACCAGGTTCAGGATGTGTTTCACGTTGACCCCGGCGTAAAGGGTGGCCTGGGGGTTACCTCCCACAGCGTAAATGTGCCGTCCGGTTTTAGTATGACTCAGAAAGACCCACAACACAAAGTATATGACCAGGACCACGATGAAGGCTACTGGTATCCTGATCCCCTTGCTGGTGGCCGTGCGGAAAAGAATGATATTGCCCGCGCCGAACACGCGGAGAGCCTTTGGTAGCCCGGTGATGGGCGAACCCCCGCTGATCAGGTTAGCTGCGCCACGGGCGATGTTGAGCATGCCCAGGGTCATGATGAAGGGATGGGGCAAGCGTAGCTTGGTGAACCCCCAGCCATTGATTAGGCCGCACAGATAGCCGGTGCCCAGGGCCACGAGGATGGACAGCATACTGATAACCCCCAGTGCCACCGGACTCGTCGGTTCCGGCAGACTGGCCGCCATGCTGGAACTCGCGTACCAGCCCGCGTACCACCCGTATATGAGATGGCAGGATTTGGCCAGCATGATCAGCGAGAGACCCATTATAGACCCGACAGACAGGTCAATGCCGGCTGTCAGGATGACCAGGAACTCCCCCAGCGAGATCAGGGCGATGAAGGCGATGCGGTTGGCGACGTTGGAGAGATTAGCACCGGTCAGGAAATACTCCGGCGAGAGAATGGTCAGGACAACCATGAGGATAACCAGGGCCAAAGCTACGCCGAACCGTTCCATGATCAGGGAGATGGACAGGCGTCGTGCTGGCACGTAGGCGGGAGCAGTGGTGGATTTCGACATCAGGCCACCTCCTGGCAAAGGTGCAGCGCTTCCTTTTGAGCTCCGGTGATCAGGGCCACGATCTCGTCCATATTCGTATGCGAGCGTGGCACGTCACCAACCTTCACACCCTGGCGCAGAACCACAATCCGGTCACACACCTCGAAGATGTCCGGCATACGGTGACTGATGAGGATCACAGCCACGTCGTGTTCCTTGAGTCTCCTGATCACGTCCAGAACCTTGGACACCTCTTTGACGGCCAGGGCCGCGGTCGGCTCGTCCATGATCACCACCTTGGCATCGAAACCCACACTCCGGGCCACGGCTATGGCCTGTCGCTGCCCTCCAGACAAAGTTTCCACCTGAAAATGCGGAGAATGAATCTCTATCTTGAGGCGTTCCAGCACACGGGTCGCCCCTTCAGCCATGCCCCTATGGTCCAGGAGCTTCACCAGCCCGCCCAGGCGTTTTTTCGTCAGCTCTCGTCCCAGGTATATGTTTTCCGCGACGGTCAGATTGCCGGCCAGGGCCAGGTCCTGGTAGACCATCTCAATACCCAGGGCCCGCGAATCGTGGGGGCTGTTGAAACGCACCTGCCGGCCCTGGAAGTATATCTGTCCCGAATCGGGCTGATGGACGCCGGTCAGGACTTTCATCAGGGTGGATTTACCAGCTCCGTTGTCGCCGACTATCCCCAGCACTTCGCTGGGATTCAGAACCAGGTCCACATTTTGCAGTGCCCTCACCGGGCCGAAACTCTTGGAGATTTTCTCCATCCGCACCACCGGTTCTGCCATCCATTCACCCCCTTCCTTGCGATGGGCAAAGGTCTCCCGACCGAGCCCTCTCGCCTCGGGCAGAGACCTTCGGCGATCTATGACCTCGGAGGTCTTTTCTACCCCGTGGTCGCGTCAATCTCACTTAGCTTGACCGGACGGTTTTCCTCGTAGGACTTTTTGGCCGCGTAACCCATCACCACCGGGACACGACCGTCCACACCTGTCACGGGCGGCGTTTTGTCCTGCTGAATGCAATCGATGAATGCT
>JAGGZG010000364.1 GCA_021162125.1 Anaerolineae bacterium | reverse complement strand
CCGTGGCCAGGCGGTAGCGGCCGGCGGGCACATCGGCCAGGGAGAGCGTGATCTGGTCGCTGAGCACCTCGCCGGGCAGCCACCACGAGGTGGGATACACGCCGTGCAGCGGCATCCCGTCGAACTGGGCGACGATGCGCTCGGTCGCTGGATCGAAGAGGTGGACGAAGACCCGGTAGTCGGTGGTCATCGGCGATAGCGCCCGCCAATGGAGTGTGAGTCGCAGCTCGTCTCCGGTCTGCACCAGCTCGTAGCCCAGCAGACGCATCACGCCTCCGAAGTTCACGTCGGCTTGGTTCTGCATGGGCGGCTCGGTGTAGACGTGCTCCCGCTCGACCAGTGGCACGCGGGCTGTGCCGAATTCGGTCCCACTGTAGCGGTCATAGAGCACAATCTCCAGAGTGACGGCCTGGGTGGGCGCTGTTCCTTCCGGGAAGGGCAGGCGCAGGCGGTCGGTGACCAGCTCACCCGCCGGCCACAGGCTGGTTGGCAGGAACCCGTAGCCAGGCTGCAGGTCGCGCGCGGCTAGGCGGGTGCCGTCGGCGGCAACTGCTCGCAGCGACATCATCAGGTTGGCGGGGATGGGCCGCGTAGCCCACCAGGTCAGGGTCAGGTCCAACGCGCCATCCACCGGCGTGGCCTGCACCGCGCTGAGGCGTGCCCCCACGGAATTAAACTCGGCCAGAACGGGCTCCTTGCCGCTTGCCCGCCGCTCGCCGGTGATGTACACCGGTCGCAGATAGGTGGTGCCCAACTCGTGACCTTGCGCGTTGACGGGCGCGACCTCTTGCTCGCCATCGAAGACACGCACGCTGAGCAGGGCCAATCCACGGGGCGCGTCTTCCGGAACTGTAAGGCGATGGCTGGTGGTCGCCAGCAGGAGAGCGCTGGCTCGGGCCAGGGGTGCAGGAGCGGCCTCGAACAGCACCTCCGCCGGGGTGACGAGCTGCACCTCGGCGCGGAGATTGTCCTCGCGCGCCACCTCCCACTCCAGCGTTACCTCCAATGTCCCCCCCGCCGTGATTTCTCCCTCTTCTGTCGAAAGCGCGTACCGTCGCAGGCGGACGGCCTCGCCGAAGCGTGTGCCGTCCGGGTTGTGGTGCAGGTAAGGCGCGCGGGCGAAGTCCATTGTCAGGTCGGAATCGTCCGCCGCCGGAAGGTAACGCAATCCCCCGGCCAGTAGTGCGATCACGGCCAGTCCCAGGCCGATGCCCAGCAGCGCGCGCCGCACGTTGCCCAGCGAGGGTCGCCAACGAGCCACGAGCATAACCACCGCGCAGAGCCCCGCCAGCACGGAGATGAGTTCACTGCTGGCCCGCAGCGGCGTGCGTCCCAGTCGCAGGGTGATTTCGTGCTCGCCCTGGGGCACCTCTACACTGATGTAACCCAGGCCCTCGACTGGTCGCACCACAGCGGGATGGCCGTCCACCTCGGCCCGCCAGCCGGGGAAGTAGAGGGTGGCGAAGGCCACCGTAGCCTGCGGTGTGGTTACGGTGACGCGCCAGGCCTCGGACGTGGCCCGCTGGCGCAGGAGTTCCGCGCCGGCGATCTCACCCTCCACGGCCAGTGGTGGCGGTTTGCATCCACCGTTCAGAAACACAGCGGAAGTGTATGGACGGGGCAGCGTCCAGCGGGGCAGGTACTCGTAGCGCACGGTAGAGCCCACGTTGCCGGTGAATACCTCGTAGAGCATCAGCCGCTGCGGGGTGACGTCGGCGCGGGTGATGGGCAGGAACTCCGGGCGCAGGCCAAGAACGGCGGTCAGGAACAGGAGGGCGGTGGCGACGCTGGCCACGGTGCGGGGACGGCGAATGTGCTCGCCCAGGTAGGCGATGACCAGGGCGGCGAAAAATGCCTGCACCGACAGGAAGCGCCACGGGAACTGGGCGAAAGGAAGCAGCGGCAGGTGGTCCCACAGTGGCCGCGAGAGGGGGGTGATCAACAATGTGGTCAGGGCCAGGAGAGCGACGAAGAGCGCGCTCAGCCCGTTCACCCGCCGCCGGCGGATCCAGTCAATAGCGATGACCAGCAGAGCGACGATGGCCATCGCCGCCTGGCCCAGTCCCATCGCAAATGGGGTGTGCCCCGCTCCCATCTCGTAATCGAACAGCGGCGAGCGCTGCACCAGATTCAGCCCCCGGAAATGTCCACCGTAGTGGAAATATCCCTGGGTCTGGATGTCCTCCACGCCCAGGCGCACCGCGCTCTGCTCGCCCAGGGCCGGGAGCCAGAACCAGGCGCTTGTCGCTAATCCGAGGAGCAGGCCGAGGGCCATGGCGGACAGAATGGTTAATCTGGCCCTTTTCGCCGTTGTCGCGGGCGATGGCCGCCAGGCAAAGAACAGAGCCAGGCACAGGACGAAGGGGCTGAAAATCAGCGCCGAGACGTTGTGCGTCAACACCAGGCCGCCGTAGGTCAGGCCCAGCAGGGCCACGTTGCCCATCGTCGGTGATTCGCGCAGGCGAAGCAGCGCCCACACGATGAGTGGGTAGAAAACGAAGGCGTAGAACTCGGACAGGGAGTCGCCCCGGACGTAGACGTTGACCAGGTGAAAGGGGGCGTAGGCGTAGGCTATCGCCGCCAGGAGGATGGCCGCCGGCTGGCGGAAGAGGCGGCGGGCCAGGAGGGCCATCGCCCCGCCAGCCAACACGAACCCGGCGGTCTGCGTCAGTTTGAGCGCCCAGATAAGGTCGAGGCCCAACAGGTGGAACAGGGCCGCCAGGTAGTACGGTAGGGCGGCGTAGAAGTTGAAGAAGGGATAACCCAATCCGTAGGCTGCATCGGGCATCCAGCGCACGGGGAAGACCCCGGCCCGCAGGTTGACGACCAGTTGGCTCAGGCGCACCAGCAGGAAAGGACTGTCGCCGCCGCCCCGCGTGTTCACCAGGCCGCTGTGCAGCCATAGGGGCAGGGCCGCCACCCCGCTGAGCAGCAGAATAATCCACATCGTCAGATCAGCCCTCCCGCAGGTTGCTGGCGGCGATGCTTTTGCAGCCGAGAGTCCATTTGGAGAGGTAGATTCTGTCTGATGGGTACTCAAACCTGCGGGAGGGTGACATTCACTGTTTTGGCGTGTCATGCAAAGAACCTTTTTGACAAAGGCGGCGATTGAGGGTATAGTACCGCCGATTATACTGCGATAGGCGAAGGTCTCCCGACCGAGCCCACTTTTGGTCAGCGGATTAAGCCGATATCTCCGGTCACCCTATCCGTTTAATCGGGTTAATCGGCTGACCTCTCCGCCTCGGTCGCAGACCTTCGGCGATCTGTGTGGAGGTGTCATTGCTTTTGACGCGGAAATTCTCATTCCAGAAAGCGTTGAGCCTGTGTGCCATCGTTCTCCCGGCCTTTGCCCTGCGTCTGTACCGCCTGGACGCGCCCGCGCTGCGTTGGGACGAGGGGTGGAGCATCGGCCTGGGTAGCCTGGGCTGGCCGGAGATACCCCGCGTGGCCGCTCTAGAAGTGCATCCCCCGCTGTTCTACCTTCTGCTCAAACCCTGGCTGTGGCTGGGCAAAAGTAGCTTCTCCGTGCGTTTCTTCGCGGTGATCGGCGGGGTGCTCCTTGTGCCCCTGGGGTACGCCGTCGCCCGCCGCTGGTCGGGCCGCGAGCGGGTTGGATGGCTGGCCGCGCTGTACATGGCCGTCGCCCCGCTGCTGGTGTACTACGGACAGGTGGCCCGCATGTATCCCCTGTGCGCTCTTTTGCTCCTGCTGAGTGCGTACTTCCTGCTTCGCGCACTGGATGGGGAGCGCACCCGCGACTACGTTGTTTTCGTCCTAGCCGGCGCAGCGGCCCTCTACACGTTCTATTATAACGCTTTTGTGCTCGCCGCGCTACTGGCCTACGCGCTGTTGACCCGCCACCCGCGCGCGGGCCGCGATGTATCGGGGAAGGGAGAAAGACGAGGGGACACCCCCCGTGCTCCCCGGTCTTCGCTGCGCGCGCCCGCGCTGCTGGCCCGGCTTCGACGATGGCGGCCTATTGTCCTCTCCGGCGTCGCGATAGCGCTGCTCTACGTGCCCTGGGTAGTCTACGCAGCGGGCGAAATGTTGTCCCGCGTGGGGGCGCGCACCGGATTCAGTTTCGCCCCGGAGAGCGCGGTCAAGTTCGCCGCTCTCCTGCGGCATGGCCTCTTCGGGCTGACCTTCGCCTACGGCCCGGGATGGCTGGCCGTGGCTACGGTGGCCCTGATCCTGGGTGGCGGCGTGCTGCTCGCCCGGCCCTGGGGGCGTGAAATGCGCCGTCTGCTCCTGCCCCTCCTGGTGGTGACGTTCGTCCTGGTCGGCGTGGCCCTCGGTGTGCGGGCGTACATGTTCGCTGCGCGTCTGCTCCTGCCGGCCAGCCCTTTCCTGGGCCTGGCCCTGGCCTGGGCGACCGACGTCCTGTGGCAACGGCGGGCCGGGCTAGGTATCGCGGCCCTGGGCCTGCTGGCCGTGGTCACCATCTGGCCCTTCGCTAACGGGCAGGTGTACGCCAAGTCGCTGGAGGTGGTGGAGCCACTCGATCCGTACACTTTCTACGAGCCTCTGCGCGGGCAAACCCGCCCGCAGGACATCGTTTTCTTCAATAATCTCAGCCCCGCCGGGTTCTACGAGCACTTCCGCCAGCCGGACGACGCGCCGTGGTCGTATGTGCTGCGCTGGGACCCCAGCATCGAACCTTTGGAGGCAGCTCTGGATCAACGGGTGCGGCCCGCTGCGCGAACTCACCGCCGGCTGTGGTTCGTGCTGTACAAGGGCGCGGTGGCGGCCAACTACGATCTGAAATACTGGCTGGATCTCAACCTCTATCCGGCGGCGGGTTGGTGGCACGAGGACACGCTGTACTTGCTCTACCTCTCGCCGGCGGAATCATTGACCCGCGTGTCCCAGGATGCCCACTTTGGGGCTAGCATCCGGCTCAGCGAGGCGGCCTTCACCGCGCGGGCCCGGATGGGCGGCGAGGTTGCCGTTCGCCTGACCTGGCAGGCGGTGGAACGGCCGCCCGCGAGCTACAAGGTATTCGTCCACCTGTACGCCCCTGATGGCCGGTTGGTGGCCCAACACGACGACTTTCCGGTGAACGAGATGCGCCCCACGGATAGCTGGCACGCGGGCGAGACGATCACCGATAACCACGGTTTGCTCCTGCCACCGGACGCACCGCCTCACCTGCGGGTGGTGGTGGGCCTCTACGATCCAGCCACGGGTGAGCGGTTGCCCCTGACGGGTGGTAAGGACGCGCAGACGATAGGCGAGATTGAGGTCGTCGCGACGGACTGAGCTGCGGGTTCAGCTAGGCGGCCCATTTGTCAAACGCCCCCTTCCCCGAAACCGGAGGAGGGGGCGCGGTCGTTTATCTCATGTGACTTCGGCCCAGCCAGGAGGTTCTTTACGGGACGGATCGCCGTAGCAGATTGAAGCCGACCAGGATCACGCCGGCCACGATGAGGACGATGATCCCGCTGGCGTTGTAGGCTGCCTGTCCCATCGTGGACAAAAGGGCTACTGGTGTGGGGCTGGGCGACGGGGTCGCCGACACCGCCACGGTGGGCGAGGGCATCAGCCGGTTGCCGAACTCGATGTCCACCGTCGAGCCACTGGAGAGAGCCACGCCCCAGCTATCGTAAGTGGTGGACTCGTAGCCGGGCGGGTTCAATTCGGAGACGAAGTAGGTGCCGGGCTCCAGCCCGTAGAAGCAATGTGGCTCGTTGATCCCGTTGCTCGAGTAGCTGTCGATCACGTGTCTGGCGTCCGATATGGTGAACACTGCGTAGGGCAGCAGTCCCTCACCGACGTCACGCCGCCCGTTGCCGTTGTAATCCTCAAAGGACAATACGCATACCGAGGCGGTCACCGGCGTGGGAGTGATGGTTGGTGTTGGGGTGGCGGTAGGTGTGGGAGTGATGGTTGGCGTTGGAGTGTTCACCGGCGTAGGTGTGGGCGTGGG
>JAGGZG010000022.1 GCA_021162125.1 Anaerolineae bacterium | reverse complement strand
GACTGCGGGGACGGGGCGGGGCGGGCTTCCCTACTGGACTCAAGTGGCAGTTCTGTCACCAGGCACCGGGCGACGTGAAATACCTCATCTGCAACTTTGACGAGGGCGACCCCGGAGCCTTTATGAACCGCAGCGAGGTGGAGGGCGACCCTCACCAATTGCTGGAGGGAATGGCCATCGCCGCCTACGCCATCGGAGCACACCAGGGCTTCATCTACGGTCGCGCCGAGTATCCCCTGGCCATCCAGCGCCTGAGGAAGGCCATTGCCCAGGCCGAGGCTCTGGGCTTCCTGGGCGACGACATCCTGGGCTCCGGTTTCTCCTTCCGCATCACCATCAAGGAAGGGGCCGGAGCTTTCGTCTGTGGAGAAGAGACTGCATTGATGGCTTCCATCGAAGGGCGACGAGGGATGCCCCGCCCCCGGCCACCCTTCCCTGCCCAGTCGGGGCTGTGGGGCAAACCCACGCTCATCAATAACGTAGGTACTTTGTCCAACGTGCCCCTCATCATCCTGAAAGGTGCGGATTGGTTCGCCCAGATCGGGACGGAGAAGAGCAAGGGGACTAAGGTCTTCTCACTGGTGGGGAAGGTGGCCAGGAGTGGATTGGTGGAGGTGCCTATGGGCACTCCCCTACACACTATCATCTTCGATATCGGGGGCGGCATCGCCGGAGGCAAGAAGTTCAAAGCCGTGCAGACCGGCGGCCCCTCCGGCGGCTGTCTGCCGGCCAGCTTGTTGGATTTGCCGGTGGATTATGAGTCGTTGACTCAGGCGGGTTCCATCATGGGTTCCGGCGGCATGGTGGTCATGGACGAGGATACTTGTATGGTGGACATCGCCCGCTTCTTCTTGAGTTTCACCCAGGCCGAATCCTGCGGCAAGTGCGTCCCCTGCCGTCTGGGAACCAAACGTATGTTGGAGACTTTAGAACGCATCACCCGCGGCGAAGGGCAGGAGGAGGACATTGACCTGCTCCTGGAGCTGGCCGAGACGGTCAAAGTAGCATCCCTATGTGGATTAGGCCAGACAGCGCCCAACCCCGTTCTCTCCACCATCAAATACTTCCGCGATGAGTATGAAACCCACATCAAGTTAAAGCAATGTCCCGCCGTAGCATGCTCCGGTATGTTCCCCTCCCGCTGTCAGCACGCATGTCCAGCGGGCCTGGATGTGCCGCGCTACGTCCGTCTCATCGCCGGCGGCAAGTTCCGGGAGGCCGTGGACCTCATCCGGGAGCGCGTTCCCCTGGCCGCTGTCTGTGGCTACGTGTGCTCTCATCCCTGCGAGTTCAAATGCCGGCGGGGCGATTTGGATACGCCCATAGCCATCAGAATCCTGAAGCGCTTCGTGGCCGACCTGGCCATCCAGGAGGGTGTGCCTCCTTCTGTCAGGGAGGATAAGCCTACACTGGACAAAGTAGCCGTTGTGGGTTCGGGGCCAGCCGGTCTCTCCGCCGCTTTCTTCCTGGCTCGCACGGGCTATCAGGTGACAGTCTTTGAGGCCGAGCCCGTGGTGGGTGGTGTGCTGGCCACGGGCATCCCATCCTACCGCCTGCCGAGGGATGTTTTGGCGGCGGAGATCGAAGTCATCAGGGCCCAGGGAGTGGAAATCAGGACTAACTCGCCTATCGGCGATGGGCTAACCCTCGATGATCTCTTCGCTCAAGGCTACAAAGCCATCTTCATCGCCACCGGTGCCCACCGGAGCCGTAAGCTGGGCATCCCCGGCGAGGACAAAGATGGAGTCATATACGGCCCCTATCTTCTGCGAGAGGTGAATATGGGCCGCAGCGTGCCCCTGGGCAAGCGAGTGGCCATCATCGGGGGCGGGAACATGGCCATTGACTCGGCGCGCACCGCTCTCCGCCTGGGTGCAGAGGAAGTGATGATCCTTTACCGCCGCACGCAACAGGAGATGCCCGCCAGTGAAGAGGAGATAAAACAAGCCGAAGAGGAGGGGATTCGATTCCGATTCCTGGTTGCTCCGACCAGAATCCTGGGCGATGCCCGGGTGAGAGGAATAGAGTGCCAACGCATGGAGCTGGGTAAATATGATAAGAGCGGTCGCCGCCGTCCTGTCCCTGTAGAAGGCTCCGAATTTACCCTTGAGGTGGACACCGTTATTCTGGCCATAGGCCAGGTTCCAGACGCCGCTGCTCTGGCAAGGGATGGGAGTCTAGAAGTTACGCCCCGGGGCACCCTGGCCGTAGATGTGGTCACCCTGGCCACGAGCCGGGAGGGCGTCTTCGCCGGCGGTGATGTGGTCAGCGGGCCGGCTACCGTGATCGAGGCCATCGCCGCTGGCCGCCGGGCAGCTCAGGCCATTGACAAATACCTGGAAGGACCGGGCCTCTTCGACGGATCAGCGGAGCTGGCAGAATTGGCGGATAGTCTCGATCTGGGAGAGATACTAGACAAGGAGACACGGGCAACCGCGCCTCTTCGTCCGGCTGCCGAAAGGGTCAAAGATTTCACAATGGTAGAGCTAACCCTCAGTAAAGATGCAGCTATTGAGGAGGCCAGGCGATGTCTGCGGTGCGACCTGGAGGAGGAAGAGGAATGATGAGAAACATCACCCTAACCATTGATGGACGAAAGGTCGAGGCCCAGGAGGGTATGACCGTCCTGGAAGCAGCTCGAGCGGCGGGCATCTACATCCCCACCCTTTGTTATGACTCCGATCTCGAGCCTTTCGGCGCGTGTCGGCTGTGCATCGTGGAAATTGAGGGAATGAAAGGGCTTCCCTCCTCCTGCACCGTTCCGGCCGCCGACGGTATGGTGGTCAGAACCTCAGGCCCGCGTATCGACAAGATACGTCGTAACATCGTCGAACTCCTGCTTTCTGATCACCCTTCAGACTGCCTGACGTGCCCCCAAAACAACCGCTGCGATCTGCAGCGCGTAGCTGCCTACGTGGGCGTGCGCCAGATGCGTTTCGAGGGTGAGAAGCACTCGTACCCCATTGACGACTCTAACCCCTTCTTCGAGCGGGACCTGAATCGCTGTATCCTGTGTGGCAAGTGCGTGCGAGTCTGCGATGAGATACAGGGTCGCCATGCCATCTACTATGCCTACCGGGGTTTCAGGGCCAAGATCGCCACGGTGCTGGATCGCCCCCTGGCCGAGTCGGTGTGCGAATCGTGCGGGCAGTGCGTGGCCAAGTGCCCGGTGGGTGCGTTGCGCACCAAAACCGCCATGCAAGTGGGGCTGCCCACGGCCCAGACCCGCACCGTGTGTACTTACTGCGGCGTCGGCTGCGGGCTGGTGCTGGAGACACGCGATGGGCGCATCGTCGCTTCCTGGGGTGATCCCGATAGCCCGGTCAACGGCGGGCGGACCTGCGTCAAGGGCGCGTTCGGCTACGAGTTCGTCAATCACCCCGACCGGCTGACCACTCCTCTGATCCGCGAAGGGGATGGCTTCCGCGAGGCAACGTGGGAGGAGGCCCTGGGCCTGGTGGCGGAGCGGATGGCCAGCATCTGCCGCGAGTACGGCCCTGACGCACTGGCCTTTATGTCCTCAGCCAAGTGCACTAACGAGGAGAATTACCTGATCCAAAAGCTGGCCCGGCAGGTGGTGGGCACTAACAATGTAGACCATTGTGCACACCTCTGACACTCCCCCACAGTGACCGGTCTGGTCACAGCATTTGGCTCCGGGGCGATGACCAACTCCATCGCCGACATCACCCACGACGCCAGGGCCTATCTGATCATCGGTTCCAACACTACCGAGCAGCACCCGGTCATCGGCATCGGCATCCGACAGGCCGTGGCCAACGGCGCAAAGCTGGTGGTGGCCGATCCCCGGCGGATTGATCTGACACGCATCGCCACCGTGCACCTGCGGCACCGCCCCGGTACGGACGTGGCCTTGCTCAACGGGCTGGCCCACGTTATCCTGCGCGAGGGTTGGCACGATGCCGATTTCATCGCCACCCGCACCGAAAACTTCGAGGCGTGGCGAGAGGTGATAGAGAAGTACACCCCTGAACGGGTGAGTGAGATCACCGGCGTGCCTGTGGATGCGCTGGTCGAGGCGGCACGCATCTACGCCACGAACAAGCCGGCTGCTCTACTCTACGCGATGGGCATCACTCAGCACACCGGCGGCCATCAGAACGTGTTAGCCTGTGCCAATCTGGCCATGCTCACCGGCAACATAGGCGTCCCAGGGGGCGGGGTTAATCCCCTGCGCGGCCAAAACAACGTGCAGGGCGCGTGCGACATGGGCGGCCTGCCCAACGTCTACCCCGGCTACCAGCGGGTCACCGATGACGGCGCACGGGCCAAATTCGAGGCTGCGTGGGGCGTGTCCTTGCCTGACAATGTTGGTCTGACAGTGGTAGAGATGGTGAACGGCGCCGAAACGGGGCAGGTGCGGGGGATGATGATCGTCGGTGAGAACCCGCTGCTCAGCGATCCCGACGTGAACCACGCGCGCCGCTGCCTGGAGTCACTCGACTTCCTGGTGGTACAGGACATCTTTCTCACCGAGACGGGGCAACTGGCTGACGTGGTGCTCCCCGCGGTCTCATTTGCCGAGAAGGACGGCACCTTTACCAATACCGAGCGTCGCGTACAGCGCGTGCGCAAGGCGATAAATCCACCTGGGGAGGCGAAACCCGATTGGGAGACCGTTTGTGCGCTGGCGAAACGCATCACGCATCACGCAACACGCATCACGCAACACGCAACACGCATCACGCAGGATGCGCCTTACGCCGGCTGGGACTATGCTTCACCGGCTGAGATCATGGACGAGATCGCTGCGCTGACGCCCATCTACGGTGGACTCAGTTTCGAGCGACTGGAGGAGCGCGGGATTCAGTGGCCCTGTCCCACCCCCGAGCACCCCGGTACACCAATCCTGCACGTAGGCAAGTTCAGCCGTGGGCTGGGGCACTTTAGCCCCGTGGAGCACTACGCACCTGCCGAAGAACCAGACGACGAGTATCCCCTGGTGCTGACCACCGGACGACAATTGCAGCACTTCCACACCGGGACTATGAGCCGTCGCGTGGAAGGATTGAACATCCTGCTGCCAGAGGGACGGGTGGAGGTGAACACCGCTGATGCTGAGCGCCTGGGAATTCTGGATGGCGACTGGGTGCATGTGATTTCACGGCGGGGGAAAGTGCATGTGCGAGCCTCGGTGGGCGACGTCTGCCCGCCGGGGACCGTTTTCATGCCCTTCCATTTCGCCGAGGCAGCGGCCAACGTGCTCACCAACGCCGCACTCGACCCGATAGCCAAGATACCGGAGTACAAAGTGTGCGCGGTGCGAGTGGAAAAGGCACCCCAGGCGGATTGAGCGTCTCCCTCCAAACAAGCAATCGAATAGCGCAAAAGGCCACCTGACGATGCAGGTGGCCTTTTCGTCCGATGGAGGCGAGTGAAACGCGTCACGGTGAAAACTTTGACCCAACTGGATATCACGGAGATCAACTCCGCGAGATCGAACAGTCCTTATTTACCCCAAAGCTGCAATATCCCCGTGCCTGGGCGTGCGCAGCGAAAGGCCGGGGAGCACGAGGGGTGTCCCCTCGTCCCTCTCCCTTCCCGGTAGTCCCCCGGTAACGTGTTGGTCGCTCAGACCCGCTCGGACGTGGAACGTCTGAGCTACGAGATGCAAGGCCCTCCGGGCCTCTGGAGCCCCCGAAGGGGGCTTTCCACCTCGTAGCCGGGCGGGCTTG
>JAGGZG010000319.1 GCA_021162125.1 Anaerolineae bacterium | reverse complement strand
TCTCGCCAATGGCCCGCACGTCGGAGATGTCCAGGTTCTGCACCGCGTGGAAAGGCTGCCATCTCTGGGGTCCCTGTGCCGTCGTGCCGGAGGGCCATAGCAAAAGAGCCGCGAGCAAGAGAACGAAGATATAAGTTCGCTGGGGGATTTTCATGCCAGCCATTTCATTTGGGTGTGTTTCATCTCGGTTGAGCCAAGACCGCACTGGCCTGAAGAGCCGGTGCTGGATATGTCCTTCAATGTGGAAAGTCACCCAGCACCGCCTGTTCACGGCGGTGCGACTCATGGTGCTCGCTTCTCCAGATAGCCCGACTCTTCGTTATAAACGTACAGGCTGCGCTTGAATTCAACTATGGTGTCTTGAAGAGAGTCCGCGTTACCGCTCACCCCGATCAAGACGATGCAATCCGGCAGCTCGCCAGCATCCCCGGCAACCGCTAACCTTTCTCGCACTATAGACACGTCAGGAATGAACTCCTGGGCGGCCTCCACCCCCTGCTCTTCGAAACTGGCCCTGGTCAATTCGGTGACCTCGCCATAGGGCGATGCCTCAGATCCCCAAACGATGAAGACGGTTGTAGGGTCCTCGTTGGCGATGATCTGTTTCACGCTTTCGTAAACTCTCGCCTCCAGGTCCTCCAAAGGAGGCTGAGTCGGTACCCCCACCGGGGCCGTGGAGACGATGGCCAGCAGGCTGGCGCTCCATATTTCACCGTCGGCCCATTCGGGATCGGTCTTCAACTTGGCCACGCCGGCCTGGGGCCAGGTTTTGGTGGATGGCTCGAAACGATGGATGGGCAGGTCGCGATTCGCCAGTCCCTGGTTCTTGAGCTGCACGCCCTTCTGTCCAATGTGGATGTCCTTGATCGTGATTGTGGGTGGTGCTACCGACTTTACCCCTGGTTTGAGCTTGATCTCGAAGACGCGGAGGATGTCGGTGACGTTCCCAGAGATGTCCTGGGGTTTGGGATAGCGGGCGTCACCTTCTGGAATCAGTTCCACGTCGGCGATTTTGTTGAGCTGTTCCTCGTCTCCTTTGAGAGTGACGTTCCCTCCACTGAATGAACGGGTCGTGATCTTCGTCGTCGGCGACGTGGGCGTTGCCGGGCCGTTCCCACAACACGAACACTGCGCGAGGGCCATCAGCAGGGCGATTACCAACACGCTGGTAAATCCGTATGAGGTTTTCATAACCCCACCCTCCTTTCGGTTGGGCAACTACTCGCCGCTCAACCTGGATTGTCAGATCCGGCGGGAGCAGTTGGGACAACTACTCGCTGCTCGGCCTGGATCAGGCCATAACCGCCGGACCTGGCAATCCGGCAGGAGCAATTGGGGCAACTACTCGGAGCAGGGTTGTTTTACATCCTCTGGTTCCGGCATCGCCCCCGGCGGCCAGCACATTGGCACCCTGGGGATGGTGTCGTGGTGGCCCATCGCCCGCTCGATGGCCCACAGGTAGCTCTCCTCGCCGATGAGGTGCATCCCACCGTCCACGGCCAACGAATGGCCGGTGATCCAGTCCGACCACTCCGAGGCCAGGAAAGCGGCGGCCTTGGCCACGTCCTCCGGCTGGCCGAAGCGTCCGAAGGGTACCTGCTTGAGATGGGCCGCGCGCAGTTCGGGGATCATGGTCACCTCTTCGGTCAGCGCCGTCTCGATCATGCCCGGGGCCAGGGCGTTGACGTGGATGCCGTAGGGGGCCAGCTCCAGCGCGGCAGCGCGGGTGAACATCATCACCCCGCCCTTGGAGGCACAGTAGTGCGTCTCACCGGCCAGAGGCACGCTCTCGTTGATGGACGACAGATTGATGATCTTCCCCCGCCGCCCGTTCTCGATCCACCAGCGGGCCACGGCGCGGGTGGTGAGGAAGACGCCCTTGAGATTGACTCCCAGCACCCAGTCCCATTCCTCCTCCAGCATCTCGATAATGGGGGACTCTGTGCCCACCCCGGCCGAGTTGACCAGCACGTCCACCCCGCCAAAGCGCTCCAGCGTGGCCTGGAGCATGGCCCCCACCTGTTCCGCGTCCTGGACGTCCACCTCCACGGCCAGCGCGGGATAGCCCTGCTCCTCCAACTCGGCGGCCACTTCCTCGGCAGCTGCCAGCTCGATGTCGGCCACGACGACGCTTGCCCCCAGGCTGGCGAACATCCGCGCAATCCCCCGCCCGATGCCCGATCCCCCGCCGGTGATGATGGCGATTTTATTGCTCAGGTCCATGTTACGCCTCACTCCCCACCGAAATTGTACTGCGCGTACTCCCCCTCAAACTCCGTGGGGATGGTGCGCAGGATCTCCACCCAGCGGATGGTGGAATCGGCCCCTTTCAGCAGTTGCAGGAAATTGCCCTTGATTTTAAGCTTGCGCATGGTAAAGGCCTTGTTGGGACCTAGCTTGCCGCGCAGGATGTCCACCCACACCCCATAAGGGCCGACCAGGGTGAACGTCGTTGGCCGCTCGCCAACCCATATATCCGAAATCTGACCGTGGTCTACTTGGAAACCGATGGTCAGGGTCTCGTTTACCCCCTTCTTGGGCTCGGCTCGAATGACCAGGGTGTACGACTCGTCGTCATCTTTGATCATCTCGCAGTAGGTCGCGTCGGCATTGCTGCGGCGCTGGACCTCTGCCAGGTACTCTGGGCTTCCGAGTTTCATGGTTTTGCCTCCCTTTCTTTCGCGTCGCGTTTTGCAACCTGATAGCTGTTCCGTAAGCGTTCGACTACTCACTTGTTTTACCGCAGAGCACGCAAAGGTCGCCGAGTTTTTCTTTGTGGTCCTGCTACCGGACACTTGTCGGGCGAAGCCAGAGCGGGCATCCTGAGCGGAGTGCAGCGAAGTCGAAGGGAAGAATCCCGTTTTTTCCGATTTGAGGTAGTCTCCTTGTAACGTGTTGGTCGCTCAGCCCGGACGTTCCACGTCCGGGCTACGAGATGCAAGGCTCTCCGGGTCTCTGGAGCCCCCAAAGGGGGCTTCCCACCGTTCGGCTGAGCCCAGTCGAAGCCTCGTAGCCGGGCGGTTTAGCGCCCGGCGGGGTGGACTTCGGCTGTGCTCAGGACAAGCTTCGCTCCCCTTTGGCGTTGCTCAGAGCAGGCCCTTCGGTCGCTCTATGGTAGCTTGACTAGCACTTTTACCGCCTCGTGCGGCGGATGGGTCAGCATCTCGAAGCCCTGTTCGACCACGTCCTCCAGGGCGATTTCGTGGGAGATCAACGATTCCACGGCTACCCGCCCCTGGGCGATGAAGTCCAGGGCCAGCGGCATCTCTTCGTACCCGCCGTAAGAACCTTTGATACTCACCTCGCTCAGCACCACGGTCATGAAGTCAGCAGTCACTGGCTCCTCGGCAATGCCCACGACCACGATCTGGCCGCCCTTGCGCACCAGGGTAATCGCATCCTCGATGGCGGCAGGCACGCCGGCACAGACGAAGATCACGTCCGGTCCCAGTCCCTCGGTGGGCTCGTCCAGGGCGATGAACAGGTTGTCCTTCTGGGGATTGAGCACCATCGTCGCGCCCAACTGCGCGGCCAGCCTTGCTCGCGAGGGGCTCAGCTCGGTGACGTAGACCTCTCGCGCCCCGGCCAGGCGGGCACATTGTAGCGTCAGCAGGCCAATAGGCCCCGCGCCCATGACCAGCGCCCGGTCGCCGGGTTTGAGCGCGGACAGGCGCACTGCGTGCAGGGCGTTGCCCAACGGTTCGGTGAGCACTGCCTGGCGAGTGGTCATCCCCGCTGGTAGGCGGTGTACTGCCGGAGCTGGCACTTTCGCGTACTCGGCCATGCCCCCGTTGTGGCTGACCCCCGGCTGGATCACGTCCTCGCATTGCCCGCCCATCCCGTGGCGGCAGAAGTAGCACATCCCACAAGGGACGATGCTGTTCACCGCGACCAGGTCACCCACGTCCAGGCCGTACACCCTCTCGCCAGTGCTGACGATTTCGCCCGCGAATTCGTGGCCGATGATCAGCCCCGGCTCGTAAGTGCCCGTCTCGTAGGCATCAATGTCTGAACCGCAGATGCCGCAGTAATGTACTTTGATCACTACCTCACCGGGCCCGGGCTCGGGCACGGGCATCTCGACGACCTCAATCTGCCCACTCCCTCGGAGAATGGCGGCTTTCATAGGCTTTTCCTCCATGCGGTGCTTTGCTCCTTCATCCCCCTTCACAGAGTTGCTTCAGGGCTTGCAGCGTTTGATCGGCGACTCGCTCGTTAAAGCGCTCCACCACCAATTTGTCGGCCAGCTTGCCCAGCCCTGCACCGGGCACGGTGTAATCTATCTCCACCGTCAGCCGCGTGCCGCCGCCCTCAGGCGCGTAGACGAAGGTCTGCTCGGCGGTGATTGCTCCCTCCACCCGGCCTACCCACCGGCAGCCCGATGGCGAGGCAGCATCCTCCAATACCGTGACTTTGACCGGCATGGGCACGCCGGCCATCTTATAGGTGTAGTGACCAACAGTGCCCGCACTGCCATCGCCCTCCAACTTCTCCGGGCCAGAGAGGTTGGCGAACCAGGTGGCCCAGCGATTGGGGTCGCGGGCTACGGCGTAGACGGCCTCTGGTGCCGCCTGGATCAGGATGTCTCTCGTGATGTGTGCCATTTCTCTCCTTCCTGTCTTTGATGTGCACCGGCCTGAAGAGCCGGTGCTGGATAGGTTCTTCAAGGCCGCACCGGCCTGAAGAGCCGGTGCTGGATAGGTTTTTCAAGGCCGCACCGGCCTGAAGAGCCGGTGCTGGATAGGTTTTTCAATGTGGAAAGTTACCCAGCACCGCCGTGAACAGGCGGTGCACGTCCAATTGATGGGTTGTCATCAGCGTGGCTGAATCTCGCAACCCTCCATCCACAACCCGTCCAGGATCTCCAGGTCGGGTGGAACCAGGTTGACCTCGGGGTCTATGATCACGTCGAGCACGGCGGGCAATCCGGAATCTACCGCGCGCTGCAAGGCGGGTCTGATCTGGTCAGGCTCGGTGACTCGCTCACCGTAGCAGCCCAGCGCCTGGGCGAAGAGATCGTAACGCACTGGTGACAGGTTCACCCCGATGTACCGCTCATCGTACACCAGCTTCTGCCCGCCCTTGATCATCCCCCACGCGCCGTCGTCGGCGATGATGACTACGATGGGTGTGTTCAGGCGGCGGGCGGTCTCCATCTCGATTCCATTGAAGCCAAATGACCCGTCGCCGGTGATGCAGTACACCGGCACGTCCGGGTTCCCCAGAGTCTTCGCGGCCAATTTAGCACCAATGGCATAGGGTACGCCGGTGCCCAGGTGGCCGGAGTCGGCGGGCCAGAGGAAGGTGCGCGGCTCGTAGATGCGATTCAGGTAGAAGGCCCACACTGCGGTGTTGCCACCATCCACGCTGACTATGGCGTTGCGGGGGAAGAAGTCACGTACTTCCTGCACCAGGCGCAGGGGGTGGATGGGCACGTCGTCGCATTGACCCAGTTCGCGGTAGCCGCTCAGCCAGCCCTCCGTCGCCTCGCGCGCGTCGGCAATCTCCGCCCACTCCTGGCGACGAGGTGTCCGCTTCTTCACGGCGGTCAGCAAGGCCCGCAAGCAGGCTTTGGCGTCACCGATGATCCCCAGGTCCACCGGGCGGTTCAGACCAATGTTCTCCCCGCTGATGTCAATCTGGATCCATTTCTGCTCGCCGTACTCACCCCAGGCCGGGGGCTTGCCCCAGAAGTCCAGGTCGCCCAGCCGCCCACCGACCAGGAGCACGACGTCGGCGGCAGACTGTGCGCCCAGCGCCCCGAAACTGCTGGGAATCAGGCACAGGGGATGATCCTCCGGCACAACGCCGCGCGCCCCCAGGCTGGTGGTCATGGCCGCGCCCAGGTACTCGGCCAACTCAATGAACTCCTGCCAGGCGGCGGAGCGGAGCACGCCGCCACCGGCGTGGAGCAGGGGGCGGTCGGCATTGGCCAACATATCTGCCGCCTGGGCGATCAGGTCGGGATCACCGGCGGGCGGTTTGAGCGCGCGGTAGTGGTCAGGGGGAAGTGGGGGATATTCGTCCTCGTCCACCAACTCGCACAATACGTCCGAGGGTAGGTCCAGGTAGACCGGGCCGGGGCGACCTGAAAGAGCAGCGCGGAAGGCCCACTGGGTCAGGTGGGGAATGCGCCGTCCGCAGTTCACCAGCGCCCGCCACTTGGTGATGGGGGTCATCAGTGAGATCTGATCGAGGGCCTGCATCGAACCATGCTCCGGGTAGCTGCGCCAGGTCTGATTCTGTGCGCCTAGCACGATCAGCGGGATGGAGTCGGCGTAGGCGGGATACACGCCGGGTACCAGGTCGGCCACGCCAGGGCCCACTGTGGCCAGACAGACCCCCGGCTGGCCGGTGACTCGCGCCCAGGCATCGGCCATGTGCGCCGCTGCCTGCTCGTGGCGGGTCATTACAAATTCCAGGCCGGCGTCCCGTCCAAGACGGTGAATGGCATCGGTGATGGGATTGCACTGGTCGCCGGGCACGCCGAACACGAGGCGTACCCCCTCTTTGATCAGGCACTTGACCAACAGTTCAGCACCCATGATCTCGGCCATCGTTGCCTCCTCGGTTACTACTCAGGCCAGCGGTTGAAACCGCGCCTGAGGAGCTAAAGCTGGCTGTCCACCTGCGTGGACAGGCGCGCCCACGCAGGTGGACGCTCGGCTGCAAGCCCTCTAGAGGCGATTTCAATCG
>JAGGZG010000140.1 GCA_021162125.1 Anaerolineae bacterium | reverse complement strand
TCGCTCTGCGTGCGGCTGAAGAGCGAGAATTAGACGTCGAAGTACAATGCTACCTCGTAAGGGTGCGGCCGGGTGCGGACGGCGTACTCCTCGTGATGCCGTTTGTGGTCAATCCAGTCGGCAAGCATCCCCTCGTCGAAAACCCCACCCCGTAACAGGAACTCATGGTCGGCTTCCAGAGCGCGCAGTGCTTCATCAAGAGAAGTCGGCAACCCCTTGATCGCGGATCGCTCCTCCTCGTTCCAGGCGAATACGTTGGCGTCAATAGGGCCGAAACCTTCCGCTGTGGGATCAATCTCGTTGAGGATGCCATCCAGCCCGGCCAGAAGCTGTGCCGCCAGCGCCAGGTACACATTGCAGGTCGCGTCGGGCGGGCGGAACTCGATGCGCTTGCTCGCTGAAGTAGTGGCATATTTGGGTACGCGGATGGCCGCGCTACGATTGCCCACTGAGAAGAAAAGATTGACCGGAGCCTCGAAGCCAGGTACGAGGCGGCGGTAGGAATTCGTGCTGGGGCTAACGAGGGCCAGCAACGCCGGCCCGTGTTTGAGCAGTCCGCCAATGTAGTACAGCGCTATCTGGCTCAATCCACCGTACCCCGCCGCATCGTAGAACAAGTTTCGCCCATCCTTGAACAGGGTCTGGTGGAAGTGCATACCGTTGCCCGCCTCGCCGTACAGTGGCTTGGGCATAAAAGTCACCGTCTGCCCCCGGGCGTGAGCGGTCATTTTTGCCACGTACTTGGCGATCATAGTCACATCGCCGGAGCGCACCAGGCCCGCCAGTGGGATTTCTATCTCGGACTGGCCGGGGCCGCCTACCTCGTGATGGTGATATTTCACCGCGACGCCCATCGCCTCTAAGTGTAATGCTATCTGGCTGCGCAGGTTGTACAAGCGATCTTTGGGTGGGATGGCGTGATAGCCGCCGTGGGGTGGAATGTAGTAGCCCTGACCGCCGTCGGCGGAGTGCCAGTCGGCCTCACAGGAATCTACGCGATAGCCGGCGCGGTTGACGTCGTTCTCGTAGGCCACACTATCGAAGACGTAGAACTCGAACTCGGGCCCCCACAGGCTCTCGTCGGCAATGCCGCTCTCACGCAGCACCTCCTCGGCGCGGACGGCAATATTGCGCGGATCGCGGGCGAAGATCGCTTTGGTATCCGCCTCCCGCGTTGAGCAGATGAAACTCAGCGTCGGTGCTTCCCAGAAAGGATCCATGAACCCTGTGCTCAGATCAGGGACAAGTACCATGTCGCCGGCCTTGACGTTTTTTAATCCGATGCTGGAGCCATCGAAGCCCACGCCTTGCTCCATGAAGTCGTCGGTGAACTCACTGGCGGCCAGCGTGAGATGCCGCCAGCGGCCCCACAGATCGCAGAACTTAAGGTCAATCATGCGGATGCCGTGCTCGCGCACATAGTCGCGCGCCTGGTCAAAGTTCTCAAACATTCAGTTACACTCCTTCAGGTGCCCGGCACTTGGCAAGTGCCGGGCACCTGAACAGTTGATCTACCACCCCTCCCGGTGCACCCGCGCTGCATCGTACCGGGTGCGCGGCTGCTTGCGCTCGGCCGGGTGGCCGATGGGAATAAGGCACAGGGGCACGATGGACTCCGGAATGCCCAGCACCTCGCGCACAGCCTGCACCCGCGCGGTACGAGGGTACACGCCGACCCACACCGCACCCAGACCCAGCGCCGTGGCCGCCAGCAAGAGATTCTCCGTGGCCGCACTGCAATCCTGCACCCACCAGGCATCGGAGATGGCCGGATCGGCGCAGGGGACGATGCACAGCGGAGCCGCGAACAACATTTTGGCGTAGGGATGGCGCTCGGCCAGCGCGTCCAGCGTGGCCCGCTCGCGCACGACGATAAAGTGCCACGGCCGGCGGTCAGAGGCCGACGGCGCGGCCATCGCCGCTTCCAGCAGCGTTTTAACTTGCTCCTCACTCACCGATTCATCCGTGTACCGGCGGATGCTCCGCCGGGCGAAAATATTATTCAGGGCAAGTCGGTTCACTATTCACTCCTCCCCTCCCGATCTCAACCCCCCAGAGCCTCCTCCACTGCCATTACCAGCTCCCCGCTGACCACCAACTCGCGCACGGCCTGGATGTGCGGGTACATGACGGCGTCGTGCTCCAGAAACGGCACCCGCTCGCGGATGAGAGCGTAGGCCACGGCCGTGCCCCGCCCTAACCGGGGATTCCCCCCCAGCCGCTCGCAGCGGAAATCAATCCCCTGCGCCGCCGCGAAAAGCTCAATGGCCAGGATAGTAGCCACGTTGCCAGCGATCTCCCGCGCCTGGCGGGCGGCTATCGGCCCCATGCTCACGTGGTCCTCTTGATTGGCCGAGGTGGGAATGGTATCCACGCTGGCCGGGTGAGCCAGCACCTTGTTCTCGCTGGCCAGGGCCGCCGCCGTGTACTGGGTGAGCATGAACCCCGAATTCAGCCCGCCGTGCTTGATCAGAAAAGCGGGCAGGGTCTCGCGATTGCTGGCCTCGTCGGTCAGGCGGGTCAGGCGACGTTCGGAAATATTGCCCAGTTCGGTGAGGGCGATGGCCAGGTAGTCCATGGCGATGGCGATTGGCTCACCGTGGAAGTTCCCGCCAGAGATCACCTCCGTGTGGCCATCCTCGTCGAAGAAGATAAGCGGATTGTCGGTGGCCGAGTTGAGCTCGATCTCGGTCATCCAGCGGGAGTAGAGGATCGCGTCGCGTATCGCGCCGTGCACCTGGGGGATGCAGCGCAGGGTGTAAGCGTCCTGCACGTTGAGCGGGTCGTCGGGGCGGGTGAACTCGCTGCCCTCAATCAGGCGGCGCAGGTAGGCCGCGCACTCTATCTGGCGGGGATGGGGACGCACGGCGTGGATGCGGGCATCGAAAGCGCGAGGGGTGCCGTGCAGCGCTTCCAGGCTGAGGCAGCCAGCGATGTCGGCCACGGCGCTCAGGTTCTCTGCCTCGCGGGTGGTGAGCGCCGCCAGCGCGGTCATCAACGCCGTGCCATTGGTCAGCGCCAGGCCCTCCTTGGCCTCCAATTCAATGGGACTCAGCCCCGCACGGCGCAGGGCCTCCCCGCCGGGCAAGCGCTCTCCTTTAAACTCTGCCTCCCCTTCACCGATCAGCACCAGTGACATGTGGGCCAACGGAGCCAGATCGCCGCTGGCCCCCAGACTGCCCTGCGCCGGAATCGAAGGATGCACACCGCAATTGAGCAGGGACAGCAGAGCCTCTAACGTCTTCAGCCGCACTCCGGAGTGGCCCTTGGCCAGGGTATTGGCTCGCACCAGGATCATGGCCCGCACCACGTCAGTGGGCAGCAATGGCCCCACACCGACGGCGTGGCTCATCACGATGTTGCGCTGCAAAGTCTTCACCTGGTCGGGGGAGATGATGCGATCCTTGAACGCGCCGAAACCGGTGGTGATCCCGTAGACGATCTCCTCGCGGGCCACGAAGTCCTCTACCGCCTGCTGCGCCCGCTGTATGCCGGGGATCGCCGAGGGCGCGAGTTGTACCGGTGCACCACGGGCCACGGCCACCACCTGATCCACGGTCAAAGCTGAACCATCAATAGTCACCGTCTGGCTCATATATCTAGCTCCTCTCCGCAAAGGTGACCGGCACTTTGGAGCAAGTGCCGGTCACCTGAGCGGTTACCCGCCGACCGGCACCTCGTCTTCGGGCGACCAGGCCGGCGCGCAGGTAACCACCATCACCAGTTCCTCTGCCCCGGTGTTGTGGATAACATGCTGCGCGGGCGGGGGAATGATCACCGCATCCCCCGGCCCCACCAGGCGGGCCTCGCCGTCCAGAACCATTTGGCCCTGCCCCCTCAGAATGTAGTACACTTCCTCGGCCTGGCGATGATAGTGGGGCACGCTGCCACCGCCGGGTCGGATGGTTACCTCGGCCACGCTGTGGCGGCGCAGGCTGGCGATGGACGGTGAGGCCAGTTCGCGCACGATCTCACCGCGTTCGCTCACCAGCGGCTTTACCTGGTCACGTTTGATGATCTCCACGCGCTTTCTCCTCGCGTAACTATTCACCCACCTTCCCGCAGGTTAGCGTCCCCCTGCAGGGTGGGAAACCATGTTAGATGCGGCCTCTAACAGCTCTCTGAGCGTTCACACCGAAACCTGCGGGAGGGTGAGGCAGATACCCCCTCAGTTACGCCTGTACCTGGCTCAGATCAACCTTGTGCAGACGGGGGTTGGGAGTGATGCCGGGGATACGGCCCCGCTTGGCTACCGGCCTCCCCTCGATGACCTTGATGTCCGCCGTGAAGTCAATGGGCGGCGCGCCGGCAATGGCACTGCCGATGCCGAAGGCATCCACCGGTGACTTGCGCTCGCGGAACAAGCGAATGCGTGCCGGGTCAATCCCCCCACTGACCACGATCTTCACGTGGGTATAGCCTGCCTGATCCAGGCGGGCGCGCACCTCGCGCACCAGATCCGGGGTGACCCGCCCCCGCTCAGCGGGCGTGTCCAAGCGTACCCCCCACAGGCGGTCGCCCAGCGCCGCCGCCACCCGCAGACTCTCCTCGGCCTCGTCCTTGAAAGTGTCCACCAGGGCGATGCGATTGACCTCCGGCTCGATGTGGCGGTCAAAGGCCTGAGTAGCCTTCACCGTGTCGCCGAAGATCAGGATCAGAGCGTGGGGGATGGTGCCCGAGGGGGCGATGCCCGCCAGCTTAGCTCCGGCTGGAGTCGCGCAACCAGCGCACCCGCCGACGATGGCCGCGTACTCCATCCGCGCCGAAACGTCGGGGTGCACGTGCCGCGCCCCGAAGCTGATGACCGGGATGCCCTCGGCGGCGACCACACACTCCCGCGCAGCCGTGGCCCATCCACTCTCGTGAGCCAGGATGCCCAGGTACGCGGTCTCGTACAGGCCAAAGCTCTGATACGGGGCGGTGATGCGCAGCACGACCTCTTTGGCCAGTATGCTCTCCCCTTCGTCCAGGGCCCACACCTCGGCTGAAGGGGGAAGCACTTGCGCCAGTAGTGCACAGACCTCGCGCATCCCACACAGGATGCCATCCTTGTTGGGGAAGACCTCCATCGTGACCACCGGGTTTAGCCCTTCGCGAGCCAGTATGATCTGCGTGCGTGTAAAGTATACGTCGGCCACGTCTTCAGATAAAGCTTTCTCCACCAAATCGAACTTTAGACCCTCCATCGTTCACCTCCTGTTAGCCTGCGTCAGGCCCTGTGGCCTGGCCATGGATAACTGTTGCCGGATCTATTACTTCACTACGCGAATTTTGCTGAGCATCACCCGCGAACGCACCTCGTGCCGGGGATCATTCTCGTCCCACACCTCTAGCCGCTGCATCGTCGTCGCGGAGTACCAACCCACCTCAATCTCGTACACGTCCGCTGGCGCGTCGGGAGGGAACGACAACTCGTGCTCATCGACCACCACCTGGCCCACCTGCCAGCCAGAGGTCGGCGCGGCCCCATTCTGCGGCGCGCCGTCGCCCCCGGCCCAACGTTGATCGCCCTGGCGCAGAACGTGGACGAACACGACGTAATCCTCGTCCAGCGGCGCGAGTGCCTCCCAGTATAGGGTCAGGCGTGCGGTCTCGCCAGGGGCCAGCATCCGGCGATCCAGTTCGTAGCCAACCAGGGCAATGCGTTCCTGGAAATTGAACCGTACCGGGTTAGGCCACTCACTCTCAGCGCTGGGGACGATCTCGATCCTGGCAAAGCGCGCGCTATCGGCCAACGGTACGCCGTCCGTGTCGTAAATGAGCAGGCGCTGCTGCGAACGATGATCGTATAGGCCCACCTCGATCTGCACGTGACCGGGCGCATAAGCCGTGGTCGGGATAGGAACCAGGTAGGTGTCGGCGATGGCCTCACCCACCTGCCAGGTGCTGGTCGGAGCATTGCCCAGGCCAGGGTAGGTATCCCGCTGAGCCACGATGATCTCGTCCTCGTCCAGCAGATGCACGAACACCGTGTAGTCGGTGTCCATCGGAGCCACACACTGCCAGTACAGGGTCACGGGCAGCGTGCCGCCGGGCTGCACTGTATCCGCGCCGACCCGGTAACCCAACAGCCGCATCTTCCCGCCAAAGGTCACGTCCAGCCGGTTGGGGATGGCCTCCAACGCGGCCTGATCGAGCTGCGGCGGGCGGGCGTACACGGGGATGATGTAGACCAGCAGGCAGATCACAGACAGGGCCAGAAGCCCTGTAATCACCGTCCCGCTGAACACCGCAACCGCGCGTTGGGGGACAAACTGTCGCCAGCCCCAGATGAGCAACACGGCGATGGCCGACAATGCGGCGAACAGCAGTCGCCCGTGCTCGGCGTACACCAGGGTCATGAAGCGCAACAGGGCGACGAAGACCCCCCCGCTCCACAGAACCAACAGACCCAGGCCAACCAGTGTATTGGCGGGGAGCCGCTCGCCCAGCAGTTCTTTCCTCAGTTGTGCGACTCGTCGCGTGGTGGGCCTCATGGCCCCTGCCCAGAGCCACGTCTGGCGCACGGCCAGGATCAGCAAGCCAAACAGTCCCAAACGGTCCACGGCGAATAGCGCGCGGTAGATGACGTCATCAACGACCACCGACCGCCAGCCGAACACCGCCCAAAAGGACATCTCCACCCCACGGAGCTCCAACCACAACCGGTCGAGCGTGAGCGGGTCCGTCCGTCCCCCTCGGAAGGCCACCTGGTGCACCACCGCACCCAGAGGGTCACCGTATAGCAGCCAGCTCCGCAGGAACCACCAGCCGCTGACCAGCGCCGCCGCGCCGAAGGCCAACGCTCCCTGTTTCAGCAATTGGGACCACGACCGCGTCCGCCAGGCGGCGATGACCAGGGCGACGCCCACCACCGGCACCATCGCCACCGCGCTGGACTTGGACAGCAGGGCCAACCCGAGGGCGATCCCCGCACCAATGCCCGGCGACTCGTCGCATCCGGGCGCAAGGCCAGCCGCAACGCCGCCAACCCGGTCCAGGCGCACGTGGCGGCTACCGTGGCATCGTTGCTCACCGAGCTGCCGATGAACAGGAACATGGGATTGAATCCGGCCACCGCTGCCGCGCCCAGCGCCAATGCCCTGCTCCCCGGGTAAATCTCCAGAGCAATCAGGTAGGTAGCCAGCACCGTCGCCAGGGCCATTGCCACAGACAATTGGCGGGCCAGGTGCAGGGCCAGCACCGAGCCGCGATAGGGAAAACTCTCGCGGGCCGGGTAATGGATAAGCATGTTCTGGTTATCGCCCCGTGGGCCGTGGAGCATCGAGAGGTAGTAGGGATTGCCGGAGCCACGCAGGGCCCAGAAATCGTCGGTGGGCACCCCGGCGGTAACCAACGCGGCGAGGGTGTAGTACAAAGGCGGCTGGCTTCCCTCCTGCTTCCACGGCTGCTCGACGTTGGGATCGTAAACGGGCAGACCGTGGCCGTCGGCCAGGTACTTGACGACCGGATAATGCCAGCGTTCGTCGGGCTTTTCCAGGACGGGGATCGCCAGATTATAAGCAGTGCCCAGCAGAGCAACGGCTGTCAGAATGAGCAGGATGCCCCAGTGACGACGCACCAGGGACTTCGGTTGGGATTTCACGGGTGTTGTCCTCACTCCGAGCCAGGAGATTACACAAGTGCGAGGGTACTATATCACACCTCTCGCCGCGTGTCAAAAGGAAAGGGGGGAAGAAGAGACAAGGGGACAGGAAGAGGGGGAGAGAAGCGGAGAGGCCCGAACCGCAAACGGATCGGGCCTGTCGTTGCAGGCGGGAGTGGATGGGAGTCGAACCCACCAGGGCTGCCTCTGCAGCACCCCTCAGACGGTTTTGAAGACCGCGGAGCCCACCGGGACTCAACCACCCCCAGGCACATTCGACTCTAGAATATACTAATTTTGCCTTTTAGTCAAATGGATATTCCAAATCAGATTCCCTCGGCTATTGCCCGCAAGAGTAAACTATGGTAGAATACGAACAGCGCATTACAGGTATGGAAAAGACGGGCCGGGGGAGGCAACGGCGGTGGACAGGCAAGCAGAAGCCACAAGCCCTCTACAAAAATGGCTGGCCAATCAGGGATTTCACAAAGGCCAGAACCCATTCGCGGCAGTGGAAGCTGAGCGGGAAACCGGGCTCAAGACCTATTTCATTCGCCCCCCATTTTTCGACCAGATCGTGGGCAGCGCCGGGGAACCGCGCACCAACTTCGTCTTCGCCGCACGTGGAGCAGGGAAAACCGCCTGCCGCCTCATGATCCAGCGCGAATGCATGCCCGACGATCTCACTGCCGACATCCTGGCCGTGCCCTACACCGACTTCGGCTGGCTGGAGCAATTAACAGAGCCGGTCTCGTTGCGTCACCACCTCGAGCGCATCTTGCGCGCGGGCCTGGCGGCGATCTGGACTACCATCGTCCGGGAGCCGGCGCGCTTCCACGCCCTGCCCGAAGAACAGCGGGCGCTGCTGCGTGGATTGGTGCAGCTCTACTACCCCTCATTGCTCGCCCCTTACCAGGTATTGCGCCGCCTGCGAGTACTGGGAGTGTTGTCCCCAAATAATCAGGTCAACGTCCCGGCTATCGAGCAGGCAATCCGGGAACGGCGGCTGAGAGAGGCTTTGCAGCCGGGGGACGTGCCCGCCGACAGCCAGGCCGGGGTGTGGCTCGCTCTCGTGGACACCGATCCCCTGCCCCCGCCCACGACAGACGCCACACACCTGCTCTGCAATGCACTGGCCGAACTGGCGTGGGCCGTCGGTGCGCGGGCCATATACGTGCTCCTCGATGGCGTTGACGAACACTATCTAACCGCCGAAAACCCCGATTTCCTGACAGAGGTACTGACCCCTCTCGCGCGCGAGTTGCGCGTGCTCCATCGTCACACCAATGACACGTCGCCGGATGCGCGAGCAGGGCTGGCGTTCAAGTTCTTCCTGCCGCAGGCACTCTACTCCCCATTTCGAGATCGGAATCTGTTTCGCACCGATCTGATCTCCAGTTGGCGCATCGAGTGGTCGGACGAGGGATTGATGGCCCTACTGCAAGCTCGCCTGAAAGCGTTCAGCGCGGGCAAAATTCAGAGCCTGGACCAACTCGCCGACAACGAGAGCATGGGCAAGCTCGATCAGTGGCTCGTCGAGCGGGCCTACGGCCTGCCCCGCAACTTGCTCAAGCTGGGCCACCTGCTTCTGGAACACCATTGCCGGCAGAATCCAGACCCAGCGAGCAAGTTGAGCTACCGCCTGCTCGCCGAGGTGGAAAAAGAATTCGAGGAGCGCTTCGGACGGCTGATCCCTCCGTTGCGCGTGGACGAAGCACACCGCCGCGTTTTCATCGGCGAGAGCGCAGTCGCGGGGCTCACGGAGCGGGAATTCAACTTCCTGCAATTCCTCTACCAGACTCCCGGTGTTTTCCGCAGCCGTCAGGAGATCTACGAAGCCCTCTATCCGCAGGAGAAGTTTGTAGCGGACGAAGCCATTGACTCCCTGGTCTCCCGCCTGCGCAAGAAGATCGAGCGCAACTCCAGACGCCCGGCTTTCCTGCTCACCAAGCGGGGAGGAGGCTACGCGCTGTTCCACACGCAACACGAAACACGCAACACGTAGCCAGCAATTGGTCCTGCTCCAACTTGTACAGAACCACACTACATTCAGTGTACAAGATGAGCATCCTCAACGTCTCGGAGAGAAACATGAGAGAGCAAATATACGCCGATCCTGACTCGACATCCGCCAGCGCGGGCCATTCGCACAAAGACCGCTGGGTGTCCTTCCCCACGATGGTCTTCGCTATCGTTGCACTTGTGGCTGTGGTTCTCTTCGCCACATTCAAACTGACCGTCGTTCCTTATCAAGCAGTCAGAACCGACGAGATTGCCCTTGGGGGTGATGGAAAACTGTACCTGACCTACCCCCGACTCCTGGGCTGGCGCGAGGGAGGGATCGCCCCTGACAAACGGATAACGATCAGCGCCAGAGGGGTCACTACCACCACTGTCACCGTGGCCATCGTCCCACCCGAACGTGGAGTACGCCTGGTGTCTGCCAAAGGGGAGCCCATCAGTGGGCAGGTAATCATCTCACCCACCGATAGTGCGGTCTTCGAGACCGACCTCTACCTCCAACAGGTGGACCTGGACGCGCCAGCCCCCTGGGATTTTGAGGTAAAAGTCTCTCCATTGAAAAATCAACCTAAACGGTTCACGATCCACCGCGAATCGTGTCTGGCCAGCGTGCTGCGCCGCTCGTACAACTCAATCTCGTGGAGCACCTATCTGCTCGCCGCGCTGGCATTGATCGGTACCAGTCTACGCTGGCTGTGGGGTCGGAATCAGGCGGCGCATAAAATCATTGACCAGCAAACAGAGCAGCAGCTATTGCGCGCTGTGGACAAGCGCGACATCGAGAAACAACACGAAGCCATCCAAAAGATCCAGGCCGATTACGAACGATACAGACGCGAGGGATACGTCGCGCTCGGCCTGCGCATACCACGACAGAAACCGCTAGAGGCGAGCTACCGCCTGGCCTGCGCGCAGGAAGCCTTTCTGTCATTCGCCCAAAAGGTAGAACAAGAGAAGGAATTCGAACAGGTCATTCAGAAGGATCGGAAGGAATCGTGGCAAAAGGAGCGGGACCAGCTTGAGGAGAGTTGGCAATCGGCCACGAAGGGCTACGAAAAGTACGGGTACACACAAAGACTGCGCGATCTGCGGATTGTGCTCCTCTGTTGGCTCGAAGATGATACGAAATCAGCCGACTGGAAAGAACGCACCAGCCGATATGGATGGGAATCTCTAGTAGATTGCGCTCAGGATTTAAGGGATTGCCTGATCACCAAAGAGAAGATGGGAGGGCGCTTTGCCCGCTGGCTGGCAGCGGACAGATTGTCCGAAATCTGCCGGGCTTGTGGAGGTGAAAAGCCTGGTTTTGAAGATCAAGAGGTACTGAAGAAAGTAGCAACGGACGATGACTCATGGCGGGTCAGGAAGCGGGCCGCCCTGCGACTCATATTCCCCCAGAAAGCGATCCCCGCCAGTACCCAGCTTCAGGTGCGCACTGCCTCGAATGAACAAGTCAAAGAATGGATGCACAACTTCGCCCGCACCTTCGATTATGAAGCATTCTCCAGCCTGAGCGCCGAACTCCTCGATAGGCGGTTCCTAGAAGAGTCTTTCTCCGATCCCTTCCATCTCCTGGATAAATTGATAACTCCCGAGAGCTCAACCATTGTTTACGGAATGTGTGGTGGAGGTGCAACCACTCTGCGCGTGATGCTGGTCAATGAACTCGAGCGCAGCATCCGCCACCCACTGGTCCTGAGCCTCACGGACTGGCCTCAGAAAACAGATTGGTCACTCGATGCCTGGATCCGTGCTCTGGGTCTGGCGGCCAAAAGACGACTCGGCCAAGCACCCAGCTTCCCCTGGCTAGGTGGCTATCAGGAAAAGCTCGATGCGCTCCACACACTCGTCAGACAGAAAGGCCACGAGCAGGTCTGCGCGCTGGTGGATAACGTGGGCAAGGGCCTGGCGGCCAACGCAACAGACTACGCGAAGCGCGTGCGCCCCCTTCTGGAGTGCCCGGTTTTCTTCCAGCAACCCTGGCTGCGCTGGGTGCTGTTCCTGCCGGAGGACCTGGAATCCGCCCTGCACAACACCTCGGCTGTAGAAGGCGGCTGGGTAAACACACTTAGCATACGTTGGCGCAAACAAGGTCTACCAGCCGAAGCAGAGGAGAGCGAACCACTGCTCGACCTGATCGACCAGCGATTACAGGCCACAACCGGCCAGACCGTGAAGGGTCGAGGTGCGCTTTTCACGCCACAAACGGAGGGTCGGCGCGTCAGCGAGGAGTTGCTGGCCTACTGGGCGCAGACACCGCGCCAGATCGTGCGTTTCTTCGACCGCCTCTTCCAACACCGCGCGGCACTCTTCGCAGATAAGGCCCCCCCGTACATTAACGGACTCGACCTCGCCGCTATCATAGCCAGCATGCCAGAGGAGACCATTCCCCCGACGTAGAGGTACGACGCACCTCTAGTATCCGCCAGATTTCGCAAGCCTTTTGCCAGGTTATTGCCACTCCCAGGGACCGTCCGGGTATTGACATATCCCCATTGTAGTGTAAAATATAAACACGACCCCTACATAGATATTTGCCACATCCAACAACAGTTTCATAAAAATTGGCTAAAATTGTTGGAAAAATCTAACTTATCATCCGTTCCCCGGATTCTCTGAGGAGGCAGCCATGCCCAATCCAATCCCTTACTCATCCAAGGAATTCGCCAACCGCCAGAAGTACATTAACGTGGTGGAGAAAGCCATCCAACAGGGAGATGGCCTTTTGAACCTGTTTAGCGTGACAGGGATGGGGAAAAGCTGGCTGCTTCGACATCTTCGTTACCTGTATCAGCAGCGGGATGACGTCCCGGTGCTGTTTTTTGATTGCACTCAACTCCCCCCACAGGACCAGCAACGAACCATCTTGCAAGAGTTCTCCTCCCAACTCAGTGAGCAAGGCATCCCAGGGCCAGGGGAAGCATCGTCCGCGCAGGCCCTCGTCTCCCGATTGGAGGGACTACCCGACACGCACACGATCCTGTTCCTGATAGACTCCACCGAACGGTTGAAAGTTGACACAGACGAGGGCCGTGACCTGGCTGCCTGGTTACAGGAAGAGCTGATCTGGACCACCCAGCAGAGGATGCGCGCGGTAAGCGTGCTGGCCGGACGGGAACCATTTTACTGGACGCTGTACAGACTGCGCGAGGCCGCCCACACCGAGGAACTGACTCCTTTCACAATGGACGACATTCGGGAATTGTTGAACGTCCTGAGAGTTGAGCAGTCACTGGCGAGATTCATTTACCGGGAGACTCATGGATATCCGCACGGAGTGCGAGTGTTGATCGATGCCTGGAAACACGGTGACCTGGACACGTTAAAAAACAGGAAAGCAGCAGCCGAGATCATCCTGCGAGACGTGATCCGCGATCGGCTATGCGCTGAACTACCCGCCGACAAACGGGAGGACCTGGAACAGATTCTCTTCATCGCCTCCATCCTGCGCCGCCTGGACGCGGTCACACTGGGCGATTTTGCACAACGGCTGGCGGCCGCCGGTGAGCGACTGCCGAAGGCGAGCCAGGATAAGGGATTCTACATAGAGGCTGTGCTGGCCTTCAAAGACGCCCAACTGGTGCGCTGGGATGCGGACAATCGCACCGACACGGTAGAGGAGACCGTGCGCCAAATCCTGACCACCAACCTGCGGGTACGCAATCCGAAGCGATACCGCAAATGGCAATCGCTGGCCGCCGAGATGTACAAAGACTGGATGGAAAAGTACCCGGCCAATTTCGACGTATGGCTGACGGAGTGGCTGTACCACAGCGGGGAAGCGCAGACGGCCAGGGCTTCTAGGGCAAAGAAAGAGGAAGAGAAGAAAAAAACCGTGATTCAAGTTGGTCAGTTCATCGAACAGGTACAGAAGCAACCGCAGATGCAGTGGGACCTGGCCAGCGTGGCGGAGAATTTGGGAGTTCGCCTCTCCAGGCAGGAACAATTATTGAGCCGGGTAATGGGAGAGGATACGTTCAAGTCCGTTCACAAAACGGTACAGGACTGGCAGCCTCGGGAGATCGGCTAATAGAGTTGATAACGCGGCGGCCCGCCGTCTCGGTGGGCCACCTTCGTTTCTCCAGACCAATCGGGAGGGTAACAATGAAGTCGAAGTGGGGCAGACTGCGTACCAGTAAACTGATCGGTCGCAAGCGCGAGTGCGAGATGTTGCAGACGGCCATCGAAGCAGACGGCGAACTGCGCGTAGTATACGTAACCGCCCCGGCCGGCGTGGGGAAGACTCGTCTCCTGGCAGAAGTGCCTCGCCTGCGTGAACAATGCGCCAACGTCGAGCAGACCAAAATCCTGCCCCTGCTTGACTTTTACTTCACGGACGTGCAATCCAACAGCAGCCTCGAGGAGCGGATTCTATCCCGGCTCGACCGCGGCCCCTTTGCCCTCTATCTAGAACGGCGTGACGAGTTCGAACGACGGCGCAAGGATGGCTGGTTCGAATCCGGCATCGAGGAACAGCGTGCCGAGCTGGCCGAATTATTCATCCAGGGCTTCAACGAATTCACCAAAAACACTCGCGTGATCCTGCGCTTCGACACCCTGGAACTGGTGCAATACGAGCCGGATGAGGTACAGAAGGTTTTCGGCCTGGAAGAACGGGGCATTGAGGTCCGCAGTTGGTTACGCACCGTTCTGCCGCGACTCAAAAACGCGGTGGTCATCCTGGCCGGACGGGAGAAAGAGAAACCCCAGGTTTGGGCCGAGCTGCAGGATGCTTTCGCCCCGGTACTAGGCGAGGTGCAAGTCCTCAAAGAAGCCGATGCCCGCTCACCACACGTGATGATGCGATTGGGCAGTTTCTCGGCGGACGAGACGGCGGATTACTTCGAGGACCTGGCGCGGGTGAACCCCCGCATCAAGCAAGCCAGGATCAGCCGCGATGACGCCCGCGCGATCCACGAAAAGACCGGAGGCGATCCCCTGAACAACGCCTTCTTCTCCGCCCTGATCGTCAAGAACGCCCGCTTGCCACAGGACATGCTGGCTGCGGACGCCCAGGACATCCAGCAACGGCTGGTGGAGGAGATGACGCACCTGCAAGACGGCCTGGACTTCGTCATTCCTTTCATGGGCTGGATGCGCAAGGGCCTCAACGCCGAACTGCTGCACGGGATCCTGGCCTCACGCCCAGAGTACCCGGATTGGAGCCAGAAGGAATGTGAGCGCCTCCTGGAGGTGGCCAAAGACCTGCCCTTCATCAAAGTACACGAGGAGAGCAACCTGCTCTTTCTGCACGACAAGATGTACGACCTGGTAGATGAATACATACTACCCGGGCGGTCGCCCGTGGAGAAAGAAGCGGTGTGCAACGTGGCCCTGGCGTTCCACGAAGAGGGCTCACCGGAGTGGTTATACTACAAGCTGCTGCTCAACCCGGCGGATGGGTTCAGCACCTACCAGGAACTATCCGACGAGGCCATCCTGGGCAACGAGTACGGACGCGCCATGCGCCTGCGCGACGAGATGCTGCGCTTCTTCGGTGAACTGCTGAAAGACCGCAGTCCGGCGGCACGGCGACCCTGGGAGCGGCGCATTGCGCGCGACGCGGCCATCCGCTGGATCCGGCAATACCTGGCTCAAGGGAAATTCAAGGCCGCCCAGGAGGTAAGCGACCGCATCTGGGCCCACGATGATCCCCCCTTCGACCGCCCGCCCGACGACCCTCTATTTCTGGGTGCCCTGCTGCTGAACCGGGGCGAGGCGCGGGGCTATCTCTCCCAATGGGACGAGGGGCTGGATTTGCTTGGCCAGGCGATTGAGGTGCTATCGGCCTGGCAGCCGGACACCCAGGCGGACAAAAAGCGGCGGGCGAGACTGTTGGGCATCGCCCATCGTGACCGGGGCTACATCTACCGCTCACTGGAGGACTACAGCCGCGCCAGAGAGGAATACCGCGAGGCGATCCGCCACCAGTCCGAGCTGGACGACCTGGGTGAGCTGGCCAGTACCGAGAAAAACCTGGCCTTCGTGTTCGCCCAACTGGGAGATTTCCACCGCGCCGACGAGTACATCACGCTCAGCCTGGATCATTTCCGGGAGACCGGCTCGCGGTGGGGCACCGCTTCCAGCCTGAACGTGTTCGCCTCTATCAACGTGGACAACGACCAGCCCGACCGCGCAGAGCAGCCCTGTCGCGACGCGCTGGAAATGCTCAGCGAGATAGGCGATTCGCGCACGATGGGCCTGACCCTGATCACCCTGGTGCGGACTCTGCGCAAGCAGGCCCGGCGGCGCCACTACCGCTACAGCATCGAACGGGCCGATGAGTTCCTGAAAGAGGCCGAGAAACGCGCTAAGGACGCGCTCCACATTTTCCAGAAAGTCGTGCCCGAACCGGCGATGGAGCTCACCGCGCTCGCGGCCCAGGGGCGTCTCTATCGCGACTGGGCGGTCATCTACCGGCGGCAGGGACGGGAGCAGGCCGAGATCGAGCCTTATGAGACTAAAGCCATATCCATCTTCGAGTCGCTCATCAAAAGGCTGCCCCCCCAGCAAGTCCGTGCCCGGCTCGACGTCATGGAGGACCTGGCACACATACACTTCGAGCGGGGCGAACTCGACCTGGCCGAGCAATGGGTGGATCGCGCGTGGAAGGCCATTGACGACCGCTACCACCTGAAGAAGGGCGTTGGTTTCGCGGAGATCGAGCAGCCAGTGCCCATCTTCTGGAACGTGCTGGGCAAACTCGCCCTGCGGCGAGGGTACATCGCCTACCGACGCCAGCAATGGGAGCAGGCAGTACGGCACTGGGTTCAGGCATTTGCCTACTTCGATCATTTCGCGCCCGATGCAGGCGCCACCGGACCAACGGCTGGTTACATCTACCGGCTGCTTTGCAAGCTGCCCCCGGAGACACTCGCAGAACTAGAGAAGGTCTGCGCCGATGAGGAAACAGCTTACGCAATAAGCCCCACGCGAGTACACAAAGAGATCCGCCATGCCCTGGAGGATGCCAGGGGCTGAAGAATGCCGAACCTGACCGGCGCGGAGGTCTGCCGAAAGGGGCAGACCTCCGCTTGTTTATCCTTGAGAGCGTGTCCGAAAATTCACCACAAAGGCACCAGGTAGTCTCCCCCTTGTGTGTTGGTGCTCCTCGTCCGCCCCGCCGGGCGCTAACCCTTCGACTGCCCCTTCGACTGCGCTCAGGCCACGGCTCAGGACAAGCCCGTCCGGCTACGAGGCTTCGACTGGGCTCAGCCGAACGGTGAGAAGCCCCCTCTGCTCACAAGTGTAGGTTTTTCTGTCGGGGGTCTGCCCGATGCTCCTGGAGATTAAGACAATAATCGTGGTCGGAAGCCCTACTCGCCCGGAGCTGGAAGCTCGGGGCTGAGAGGGAAAGCCCCCCCCG
>JAGGZG010000070.1 GCA_021162125.1 Anaerolineae bacterium | reverse complement strand
TCTGTGCACCTTCTCGCTCACCAGAAGCATTTTCTTGTGCATGGTGTTGATCTCTGGGTACTTGACCATGAAGCTGCGCCAGAACCCGCCCTTGATGAAGCGCAGGATGTCCTGTCGCCCCTCTGCTTCAAGCTGATGCTTGAGGTGAACGATCTCGCCGGATAGGTTGGCAGGCAATGCCCACTCAGTCATTTCGTCGTAAGAGGCGGTGGGCAGGTACACGCGCCCAATCGAGGGGAAGCGCCGGGCGTATTCGCCGGGAGTGATGGTCTCCAGCCACTCACTGTTGGCCTCGATGGCGCTGAAAAAGCGCTCCATCCAGGCATTTTGACCCCAGCAATGCTCGTAAGTACCCGGCCACATCCCGAACTTCTCGCCGTCGTCGCCCATGACCGCTACCTTGAGCCCGCCCTCGTCGGCCTGATCGCGCAGCCAGGCGATGACCTCGTCCACCTCCGCCCAGGGAATGACGTAACGCAGGTGTTTGCTGGTGCCGAAGATCTTGAGCGTCGTCCCCTGCTCCTCGGTGACGTAATAGCCGAAGAGGTCTTTATCCTCCAGACCCACGTACTTGAAATGGGTGTCGTCCACGATGGTGTATTCCACGCCCGCCTCGGCTATTGGCTTGGGCAGATGCGGTTCCCACACTCGCTCGGCCAGCCATGCTCCTGTCGGGGTGTAGCCGAAGTCATCCTGCACGGCCTGGGTGAGCTTGCGCACCTGGCCCAACTTGTCGGCATCGGACAGGGCGACGAGCACCGGCTCATAATATCCACCGGTCATCATCTCCACCTGTCCCCGGGCAACCAGGGCACGAATGCGGGTCACCAGTTCTGGCTGATGTTCGACCAGCCAATCGCGCAGGGGGCCGGTGTAATGGAGAGCTATCTTGATCGCCGGGTGACGTTCCAGGGCAGCGATCATCGGCTCATAGGCCGTGCGGTAGCCTTCGGCGAAGACGTGGTCAAAGTTGCCCACCGGCTGGTGGTTGTGGATCGCCAGAGAGAGGTAGATGTGTTTGCCCATAGTTCCCCCCATTCAGTGCGCAGCGCGGCGCAAGCCGGGCAGCAGATAATCACGGGCGACGACCTCCCAGCTCATCCGTCGGCCCAGCTCGTAGCCATCCTTGAGCAATTTCCGCATCGCCTCGTCGTCCCGGGGCAGGCGGGCGGCGACCTGGCGAGCGACGCGGCCAGCTTCGTCGGCCTCGATGCGGTCGCGCTCCGCCTGGCCAATAGTCAATGCCTGCAAGTAGTCGCCCGCCGGGGCCGCGCCGATGTAGTCCCCGATAATGATATTAGGTGGCAGCTTGCCCTCCGAGGCCCGTTTGAGGAAGCCGACGGACCCGCAAGCGGTGGAGATCACGCACAGCGCACCGAAGCTCAGCGGCTCCACCTGGGCGATGCCAAAGGGCTCGTAGATGCTCTGCCCGAATTCCAGGTCGCTGCCCTTGCGGATGTCCATGAACTCCATGTCTTCGGGCATCCGCCGACCACAGCGGTCCCGGCTCCATCCGAACTGGTTGACCAGGATGATTTTGCACGCTTTGGATTGTTGGTTAAAGGCCTCGATAGCGTGATAAAAGGGAATCTCGTAGCTGACCAGGTCCGGCTCACCCTCGCGGTGGACGACCGGCCAGCCGTATTCCGCCTCCATGCGGAAAATGTCCTCGGCAGGGCGGCCGGCGGGGATAATGGTGGAGAGGACGAAGAGGATGGCGGTCTTTTTCTGCCTGACCAGATCGCCGTCCAGGTGTTCCAGCACGCGGATGTCGCGCCACAGGCCCTTGCTGGGGATCAGGCGGGTGACGTGGGTGAACACGTAATCAGGCAGATAGTCGAGCAGATTGCGCGCATACTCCTGCAATTTGGCCTTGGAGGCCAGTTTATCCTTGAGTGTAATCTGGAAGCTGGGCACGCCGTTGTACACCAGGTCAATGTTCGCCTCGGCGAACTGTGGTCCCAGGAAGTGCAGTTCATCCACCACGCGGTCGCCAACGGCGAATATCCCATCGCAGCGGGGGGCAGTCCGAATGAGCGCGTGCTTGAAGAAGGACGATTGGTCACCGAAAACGTCCTCCAGGTACAGGCCCTTCTCCATCGCCCGCTGCAAGACGTTGTAGAACATGGTGTCGTGCCCGGGACTCTTCTCCACCAGGGGGCGGACGGTGGCCACTTCGTGGGCGTAGAACACCGTGCGGTACATGCCGGGATCCTGGAGCATGGCGGCGAAGACCAGGGGCAGACCCATGAACTCGTGGGCGATGATGAATCGCTGTGGGCGCGGCTCGCCGCTAACCACGGCCTTCAGGGCCTGGTAGCTACTCTCGGCGGCGTTGATATACAAGCTGTATTCCGGGTTCGACTCGTAGCGATCCGAGGTGATGCCAAATTTCTCGTACAGCCGTCCCTTGAAAGCGTTGACCCGGTCGGGGAAAGCGGCCGTGGCATCCACCAGGATGATCTCGTGCTGCGCCGTGCCGAAGGCGCGCTTGCCGTACAGCAGGCGGACGTTGTGCGATTCCTCGATGCGGCGGAAGGCGCGTGAGAGCTGCTCGCTGATTCCGTTCACACCGTGGAACGAGGAGTACAAAACCTCCAGTTTATTGCGCGGGGCGGTGAGTCGCTCCATCTCCGTGCGGTCGTTGGTGTTCATCGGCCCGACGAGGATGGTGCGCTTCACCTTCTCCAGGTACGTCGGCGCGCTGAGCAGGCCGGCCAGCACCGCGCCGATGCCTCCCAATTTCAGGCCCGCCTCGTGCGTGGCGTGTACTACCAGGTCGAATTCTGCGTTTGTATGTTTATCATTCATTCTGCTCTCCTTGTCTATATCAAGTGACAGTCACCTCCGCGGTGACTGTCACTTGACCTGAGGCCTTCGCCGACCGTTCAAACCGCCGCAAGGCGGTTTCGCAGGCCCAAAGCACGCGGTTTCAACCGCCGTGCGGCACCGGCCGAATTTTCGTCTGCCCGAAAAGTGTTAACCTATTTCCTCGGGAAATTGAACCATCCCCGATGCTGATGCGAATATCATTCCTCACGAGCAGCGAACCAGCGATAGTCCACCGTGGGGAATACCTTGTCCCGCTCGTAGAGCTCGGCGGCCAGGGCCGCGCCCTCCGCCACCTGCCCTGCCTCCGCCAGCCCTGCCAGGCGCTCAAAACGCTCCACGTGCTCGCTGAAGCGCTGGATGGCGTACTCCCGCGCCTGGCCGGTGGTTACCAGGAAGGGCCAGTCGCTGGATTGCAGCAGGAGCAGCTCACGGGCGGCCTGGCTAAGCGTGGCCAACAGATCGCCTTCCGCCGCCGGGAAGCGCTGCACCAGCGCCTCCATCCGCCGCTCGGCGGCGTGGATGGGCTGCCACATCCAGCGCGTGTCGCCGTTGTCCCACGTCCAGTGGCCGCCGCCCATCCCCCACGAGCTTTCAGGCAGGGCCAGCACGTCGCTGGGCGGATGCGCGTCCAGGTAATCGCTGGCGGTGGTCAGTTCCACCACCTCGCTCTGGCTCAGGGCACGCAACACCTCGCGGATCCAGTCCACGCCCTCGAACCACCAGTGGCCGAAGAGCTCGGTGTCGTAATTAGCGGAGATGATGCCGAACTGTCCGCTCTCCGCGTGATAGTTCTGGATCAAATCCTGCACCAGCCAGGCGAAATGCCGCGCATGTTCACCCACTTTATACTGCGCCCAATCGGGATGGTAGTAATCCTTGTGGCTCAGATCCACCCGCGCCCCGGTCACCCGCCAATATTGCAGCCCGGAGACGCCATCCTTCCTGTGGAATTCACGATAATCGTAATCGCCGGGATACCCCCAGTCCGCCGACCAGACCTGCATCCCGGTGCGGTTGTTGCGCCCGATGACCGCCACGCCCGAATGCTGCTCGCCGCCAGCGGCGGTGAGGGGCACGTAATAAGGCTGGTAGGTGGTGGCTTTGGTCTGAGGCATCGTCGCGCTGGCCGGGATCACGTAGCGGCGCACGATGTCCCCGTAGGGGCCGATGGCGTCGCCGGCAGCTTTACCCACCGGCCTCCCACCCTCGATGGTGTGCGTCTCGCTGAAAAAACAGCCCAGGTTCAGCTCGGCGAGAAAACTCTCGAGGCCAGGCCGGACGTGGCCGTCGTCGGCGATGTAGGCCGGACGATAAGCGCACTCCGGCAACCATACGGCCCGTGGCGCGCGCCCGTAGTGTCGCTGGTAACTCTCCACACCGGCGCGGAGCTGTCCATAAATGGACGAATCCCGCGAGAGCAGGGGCAGGTAGCCGTGCGTCGCCGCACAGGTGATAATCTCGATGTAACCCTCATCCTGCAACCGCCGGAAAGCGCCGACGATGTCCCTGCCGAATCGCCCGTGGAAAGTATCTCGCGTGTGCGCATACCAGTCCCGATAAAAGCCGGCCAGGTACTCCAGGTGCAGTTCCTTCGCTTTGTGAAAGCGGACGGTATCATTCTTCGCCGCGGTGATCTTTTCTTGCAGATAGAGATCGAAATTCTCCAGCACTTGTGGGTCGGCCAATTGTTCGGTGAGAACAGGCGTGATGCCAATAGTCAGGCGAAAAGGAATGCCCTCGTCCCGCAGGTCGTAGAGGGCATTCAACAAAGGCAGGTAGGTCTCAGATGCCGCCTCGTGTAACCATTCCTCACCGTGTGGCCAGCGGCCGGCCATCCGGCAGTAAGGTAGGTGGCTGTGCAATACAAAAGTAAACGCACCGCACTTGTCCGCCATGGTTGTCTCCTCCCCCTGTCTACCTGGTGCACGTCCCCGCAAATGGGCGCGCTCGTCCAAATCGCAACGGTATAATATCACGAACGGGCCAATTAGTCAATCGCTTCTGTCCGATACCACAGCCGCTCCACTCAGAGGATGTCCGAAAATTCACCACAAAGGCACTAAGACACCTAGAAACAGAGGAGTTACTTGCTCTTTAAGGTCACCTTGTGTCTTGGTGGTTGGTATCTTCATCTCGATTTTCCAGACACGCTCGGTCGACGGGTGAGAGGGTCTGGATGGAGGCGAGATGAGGGCCAGTTGAAAGCAATTCGGTTTTGTTGTATAATGGGAAGTGAAAGAGGTCCCAAAATCCTGTTGACAAGAGGTAAGAACAAAGATTATGGAAGCGCAATTCTTTAAGACAGTCGCCAAATGTCCAGAATGCTACATCACCTTCCAATTCGCCGTGACAGCGGAAGAGCGACGGAACGAGTTCGCGCTGGAGATTCCATGCCCGCGCTGTGGTGAGCCGGCTGACTTTGAGACTTTTGTCCAGTGCGACGAGGACGAATACGACGAAATCACCGGAGCATACGAGGATAAGGTAGAGGAATACGAGTTCGAGGATCTTGACGAGTTCGATGACTTTTTCGAAGAGGACTGGGGCTAAACCCAACGCCCCGCCAAAACCCCCTCTGCCTGAGAAGCACGAGGGGGTTACGTTTGCACACAGCCAGTGTGACCAGAGACAGGGCAGCAAATCCTCGGTAAGCCTTCGGCCCGAGCAGGGGCAACCGCAAGCTCCCCTCGCATGGCAACATCCGTGATAACAAGACTCTCAGCCCGCCCTAAAACTGAGATGACCTGGCTAGCGAGTTTGACAGATCAGAACGTTTGTGCTATACTGATTATACGTGAGATGGCAAGTCGGGCAGCTTATCTGTGGGCCGCCCCACGATAGGGGCGCAAGGAGGGTACGGTAATGGCTACCGGGGGACGTGAGAAAGCATTGGAAACCGCGATCTTGGATTTGCAGAAACGTTTTGGCGAGGGAACGATCATGAAGCTGGGAGAGGCCACCCACCTCAACGTGGAGGCCATCCCCACCGGCTCCCTTTCTCTGGACATCGCCCTGGGCATCGGGGGAGTGCCCCGTGGCCGCGTCATTGAAATCTACGGCCCCGAGGGCTCCGGCAAGACCACCCTGGCGCAGCACATCGTCGCCGAGGCCCAGCGCATGGGCGGCGTCGCTGCCTTCATTGACATGGAACACGCCCTCGATCCGGCCTACGCCGCCCGCTGTGGGGTGGACGTGGACAACCTCTACATCTCCCAGCCCGACACCGGCGAGCAGGCGTTGGAGATCGCCGAGGCCCTGATTCGCTCCGGGGCGGTGGACGTGGTGGTCGTGGACTCGGTGGCCGCGCTGGTGCCCCGCGCGGAGATCGAGGGGGAGATGGGGGATTCGCATCCCGGCTTGCAGGCGCGGTTGATGAGCCAGGCGCTGCGCAAGCTATCGGGGGCGATCAAGCAGTCGAACACGGCGGTGATTTTCACCAACCAGTTGCGGCACAAGATCGGGGTGATGTTTGGCAACCCGGAGACCACCTCTGGGGGGATGGCGCTGAAGTTCTACGCCTCGGTGCGGCTGGACATGCGGCGGATTCAGAGCATCAAGCAGGGGGGCACGGTCATCGGCAACCGCAC
>JAGGZG010000392.1 GCA_021162125.1 Anaerolineae bacterium | reverse complement strand
ATCCTTCTCTGTCCAGGATTTACACATAGAGATATTGCAGAGATATCAGAAGCGGTTGGTAAGAATGTCGGAGTTTTCGTAGCCAGAGGAGATGGTCCGAGTAACAGGATTTCAATGGAAGTGATGAGAAGTGAAGGCTGGTTTCCAGAAAAGGGGAGAGAATAAAATTCCTTGCCTTGCCCTCCCGCAGGTTCAGAACCTACGGGAGGGTTAGCGACGTTAGAGGGTGACTACCGTATATACTGAACAAGGAGCAACGACCATGAAACTGATAGACCTGACCATCCCATTGGGCATCGCCACGCCCCCGTGGCCCACCTACGAGCCGCTGCAGGTCAAGTACTTCAAGCGGCTGGCCCCCAACGGAGCCAACGGCCAGGTGCTCACCCACTCCAACCACCTGGGTACCCACCTGGACGGCGAGATACACTTCTACACGCCGGGCAAGGACATCGCGTCGCTGGAACTGAACGAGTTCCTGGTCGGGCCGGGGGCGGTGGTGGACCTCTCCGACGCGACCGGCGACTACCAGATTTACACCTCGCAGATGATCGAGGAGCGGGTGGAGGTGCGCGAGGGGGACATCCTGATCATCCACACCGGCTACCATCACTTTGGCTGGGACATGCCCACCGCCGACGAGATCCGCTACATGGTCAAGCACCCCGGCCCCGACCGCGAGTTCGCCGAGTGGGTCAGGGAGAAGAAGATCCGTTGGATCGGCGTGGACTGCGGCAGCGCCGACCACCCGATGAACACCATCATCCGTGATTGGATGCCGCGCCAGGCTGCCGAGGCCGATAAAGTTTTCCGTGAGATGTACGGCCAGCCACTGGCCGAGCGATTCACCCCCGACAAGTACCAGTTGATGCACATCGAACTGTTCCCCCACGGCATCATCCACGCCGAGTGCATCGGCGGGGACATTGACCTGCTGTCCAACCGGCGAATGACCATCGGTTTCTTCCCCTGGCGCTTCGTGGACGGGGAGTCCTGCATCGGGCGCTGCGTGGCCTTCGTGGACGACGACGAATACGAGGAACTGATGGCCCGCAAAGCGGAACTGCCCAAAACCCGCTTCGGAGATGCCTACGACCCGGCGCACGTGGAGAGCATCAACAAACTCACCGTGACGAGTAAAACGTGATGCGTAATAGGCTCACGTTTCACGCCTTCACGTCTTCACGTTTCACGATTCCGATGAGGGAGTACCATGCAACGATTTACCATCGCCTGCGCGCAATTCGCCGTCACGCCGATGGCCGTGCGCGAGAACGTGCAGAAGGCCATCGCCTGGGTTGAACGCGCCGTGCAGGAGAGCAATGCCCAACTGATCGTCCTGCCGGAGACGGTGACCACCGGCTTCACCCCTGGCTGTTCAGCGGAGGAACTGTGGGCGCTTGTGGACACACTGCCCGGCCCGATGACGGAGCCGGTGGCTCAGGCGGCGCGCCGATTGGGGGTGTACATCGTTTTCCCCACCTACGAGCGCGGCCCGCAGCGCGGCGTGGTCTACAACAGCGCGGCTCTCTTTGGTCCCGACGGAGAGCTGCTGGGCCGCTACCGCAAGACCCATCTCTTCCCCACCGAGCGGCTCTCCGGCGGCGGTTGGTCCACGCCCGGCCGCGAGGCGGTCGTGGTAGCGACGCCGCTGGCCAACGTCGGCCTGACCATCTGCTACGACGGCGACTTCCCCGAACTATACCGCTGCGAGGCCATCAAGGGAGCAGAGGTCATCGTCCGCCCAGCGGCCCTGCTGCGCTCCTTCGAGATATGGGAGATGACCAACCGCGCCCGCGCCTACGACAATCACGTCTACCTCGCTGCCTGCAACGCCATCGGCCCCGACGCGGGGGGCAACTACTACTTCGGCCACAGCATGATCGTCAGTCCCATCGCCCAGGTGCTGGCCCTGGCCCGGGGCACCGAGGAGATCATCGCCGCCGAACTCGACCCGGACCCCATCCGCTACGTCACCTACGGCGCGCGCACGCCGATGATCTTTGATCATCTGGAGGACCGCAACCTGGCGGCCTACGAGGGCATCCTGACCCCGGCCCGCAGCCGCTTTGAGCCCGCCCGGCGCATACCGATGAGAAACGACTGACTGCACAAGGTAAACATTCGGCTACCCACTTATTTCCAACCACAGGGGCACAGAGAACACTGAGTTTAAATTGGAAACGACTCGCGGAACCTGTATGAAACCACAAAATCTCTGTGATCTCCGTGTCTCCGTGGTGAAAACCAAGTACACGGTTACTGCACAAGTTCCGCTAAGCAAGGAGGTGAGTAACGTGCTGGCAAGACCTGGTCTTCCCGGTTTTGATTACGTGAGGGCGAACACCCCCGACGAAGTGCTCCACCTTCTGCAGGAGCACGGGGATGCGGCGCGGCTGCTGATGGGCGGCACCGACCTCCTCGTGCGTATGCGCAATGGCCTTATCCGGCCCCAGATCGTGGTGGACGTCAAGCATCTGCCCGGTATGCGCGACATCCTGTACAACGAACAGGCGGGGCTAACGGTCGGCGCGGCGGTGACGATGAACGAGGTCGCCCGCCACCCCGACGTGCAGGCCCATTACCCGCTGCTGGCGGAGGCGGCCAACTCTGTCGCCTCGTACCAGGTGCGCAACCGGGCCACCCTGGGCGGCAACCTGTGCAATGCCTCGCCCGCCGCCGATACTGCGCCGGCCACGCTGGTGCTGGACGGGCGACTCGTACTTTACGGCCCCACGGGGGAACGGGAGATGGCGGCCCCGGACTTCTTCGTCGGGCCAGGCCAAACCGCAGCCCAGGCGGGCGAGTTCCTGAAAGCGGTGCGCTTCCCGCCTCCGCCGACCGGCAGCGCGGGGAGATACCTCAAACTGGGGCGCAATAAGGCCGGCGACCTGTCCATCGTCGGCGTAGCGGTATTCGGCTTCCCCGACAGGGCGACTCCTTCCGGTTACAATTTCCGCATCGGGCTGGCCTCGGTCGCGCCGATGCCGCTGCGTGCCATGGAAGCCGAAGAAGTGCTGGCCGCCAATCCGCCGGGCGAGGAGACCTTCGCCATCGCCGCCGAAAAGGCGATGGAGGCCGCGACCCCCATTGATGACGTGCGTGCCAGCGCCGCTTACCGCAAAGCAATGGTGCGCGCCTTCACTCTGCGGGCGCTGCGGGAGGTGTGGGAACGGCTACGCAACACGTAACACGCAACACGCAACACGCAACACGTAACACGCAACACGTGATGCGTATTGCGTATT
>JAGGZG010000327.1 GCA_021162125.1 Anaerolineae bacterium | reverse complement strand
TCAATCCGCTGAGTGGACGGGAGTGGGAGATACAGATCACGCCAACCGAACATCCAAAGCGGGTAATGGTGGTTGGCGGCGGGCCAGGCGGGATGGAAGCGGCAACTATCGCCGCCCAGCGCGGGCACCGGGTCACGCTGTATGAGCGGAGCGACCGGTTGGGCGGACAGTTCCACCTGGCGGCGCAGGTGCCCTACAAAGAGGAGTTCGCCGACATCATCCGCTACCAGCGAGTGCAGATGGAACGGGCCGGGGTGGAGGTGCGGATGAACACCACTGTCACCCCGGAGATGGTGGCCGCCGAGGACCCGGATGCAGTGGTGCTGGCCACCGGGGCCCGACCTATCGTGCCCCCCTTTCCCGGTCTGGAGAAGACGCGCTGGATGACGGCTTATGACCTGCTGGACGGGCGCACCGAGGTCACGACCTCCACGGCCTTCATCGTGGGGGCGGGGACAGTGGGACTGGAGACGGCCGAATACCTGGCCCGGCGCGGGGTGAAAAGCATCGTCGTCAAACGCAGGCCGGAGGTAGGGGGTAAGCTGGACGTGCTGGCCAGGGCGTTGCTCCTCAAGCGCCTGAAGAAACTGGGGGTAGAGGTGCGCACCGGGGTGGAAGTGGTGCGCTTCGAGGCCGACGCGGACGGGCGGACAGTTGTCGTCGCCCGACCTTATCCGCACGAAGAGGGCGCAGCCGAGATGCGCTTCCCGGCCGAGACAGTGATCATCGCCCTGGGGTTGCGCCCCGAATGCGAACTGGTGGAGGCACTGGAGGGCCGCACGGGAGTGTATCCGATTGGTGATTGCGTGGAACCCCGCGAGGCTCTGAACGCCGTACGGGAAGGGTTCGAGGTAGGACGGACGCTTTAGGCAGGAGGCCGTTGTGTTTAAAAACAGTTGCATCGTATCATGCGGGATTCTGTATCCGGAGATGAAGCACCTGATGGACACTGGGTTCCTCAATCCCCACAAGATTTTGTTCACGCCGCCGGGATTGCACGCCAAGCCGGATGAACTGGAGAGACAGCTTCTCAAACGGTTAGCACAGGCGCGGGAGCTATGCCCCAACCATAAAATCATCGTGGCTTATGGGAAGAAGTGCTACGTCAACGTCGACGAGCCTGTCAAGCGGGTGGACACGATCTTGCAGGGGGCTCAGGATCAGGAGATTGCCCGTTTGCAGGGCGATTACGGCTACGACATCCTGGCCAGCTTCGATGACCGGCAACGCATCAGCGGGGGAAGGGAGAGCAAAACGCTCTGGTTTACGCTCGGCTGGCTCAAAAACTGGAAGACGATCTACCAGCGCTATTTCGGCTGGGATCGGGCCGACGCCAACGCCAACTTTCCAGGGTTCTACGACCGGATCATCGTCCTGGACAGCCTCGGCGTGGCTGATGAGTACATGACCGAACACGCCGAAGAGATCCTGGAGATTTTCGATTGGACGGGCCTGATGGTTGAGTTTCATCCCATCACTCTGGACCGACTTAAGGGATTACTGGTGGACGCGCTCTCGCAGTGAGAGGATGGCCATGAAACGTGCGCTGTGGATTGATCCTGCTATGGGGATGGCGGGTGATATGTTCGTGGCGGCGCTGGTGGGGCTGGGAGTCCCCCAGCACGAGATGCTGGCGACTATGCAGGCTGCCGGGGAGCATCTGGGATGGGTGGACGTCCACACTCACCTCGATTTCCTACCCGACGGCACGCCAGCCTACCGTCTGCACGTGGCATGGCTGGGGCAGGGTGAGCCACTGACTCTCGATGACGCACGCGACTACCTGGATACAGCGCTGACCCAGACAGGCATAGGGAGCGCATACGCCGATTTCGCCCGGCGGGCGCTGGTCATCCTGAGTGACGCTGAGCGGGACAACAAGTTCGCACCAGGCGAGCGCGTCTCGCTGGCCGTTATCGGCAGGGCACACACCCCTTACCATCACACGGCTCCTTATCAGCCGGCCAGGGTGGACTCAGCCGACGATGCTTTCTACGTCGAGCTCGACCCAAAGTACACAGCAGGGCTGACCAGCCTGGAGACCTTCAGTCACATCTTTATCATCACCTACCTGGATCGTTCCCAGGGCTACCACCTGATGGTCACACCACCCTGGAAGGATCGGCCTCAACCGCGAGGTCTCTTTGCCACTCGCTCGCCCAACCGTCCCAGCGCACTGGGTCTCACCCGCGCGCGGCTGTACCGCATCGAGGGCAATCGCATTTACACTGGCCCGTTGGACCTTTTCGACGGCACGCCGGTAGTGGATATCAAACCCTTCATTCGCTCACTGGACGGCGACGATGAGCCTGAGGAGGCGGGAAATGACGGCTGGTTGGAGGGAAGCGACCACCTGGAACTTCACCGGCGAGGCATTCCTCACACTCACCCTGATGAGTCACGCCGCCGCGAAACCCGGGACATCCTGCTGTACTTGATTGGCGCGGCGTGGGGATTGCAATGGCTGGAAGTAGATTTGGAAACAGTGACCTGTCTATCGCCGGTGCGGGTCGGTGGTGGCTCGCTGCCCGCCCTGGCTTCTACCACGCGGGCCATCCTGGAGCGATACGGGATTCCCCACGCGCCGGGACCTGTAGATGCAGAATTGTTGACGCCCGCCGGGGCGGCCCTCCTGGCCGCGTTGTGCCCGGCTTTTCTCCCTCGTGAGCAGGCCCTGCCAGATGCGGAGCAAATGGGGGTGGGGCTGGGACGAGGGGAGTTCGACCGCCCCAACGCACTGCGGTTGCAGCTTCGCTTAGCAAAGGAGGGCGAGCCCCAAAAGGTACAATTCGCGGGTGAGAAATGCTGAGCGACGAAGTCATGGCCGATCTGATCGAGACACTGCTGCCGGCGGGTGGCACAGTCCTTGATGTGGGCTGCGGGGGTGGGCACACGCTGGCCGTGTTGGTAGGCCGGGGCATATCCGGGATAAGG
>JAGGZG010000176.1 GCA_021162125.1 Anaerolineae bacterium | reverse complement strand
GCTGAGGTGGAGAAGCTGGAGGAAAGTTACACAGGGAATGTTCAGGAGTCTGGATGATGCCGAAAAAGTCGCTTCCGTTCTTGTGCTGCGCCCCATCGTGCCATACTCGCCGCCGGAGCGTGAACGCTCCGGCTACGAGGTGGAAGCCCCCTGTGGGGGCTGATTCAGGCCCGGTAGGGCCTTCCATCTCGTAGTCCGATGGTTCACCATCGGGCGGGCGTACGAGAAACCGGCAACGGCTTTTTGGAGATGAACGGCCCTCAGACGGTGCTCTAAACATTCCCTGCTACAGCCAACGACCCGACTCCGGGTACTGAAAGCACGTCTGTTCAGCGTCCTGCATTTGAGGTGTTAACAAAGGGTTTCACTGGCTGGCAAGCTGATTGCTCACCTTCCAAAATGCCTTGCCTGTGAAACATAGCAGAAGAGATTGCAAACTGCTGTGTCGTTCCCGTGCACCTACCGGTCGTCGTGAAAGTTGACAAAGCACGTCCGAGGTCTTGGGAATGCATTCCAATTTGGGAGCGAGATATGTCCGTAGTCCCGTGGGGCGGGCTCTCTCAGCCCGCCGTTTGACGGCACGCGCAGCATTTCTCGGCGCGGCAGGCTGCGAGCCTGCCCTACCGATTGAACAGTTCGCCCTGAAATGCATCCGTCTTGGGGCGCGTCATTGGGCTGTCAGGGGAAGGTGTGGTATAATGGGAGCAGATTTTTCCACGAGGAGGGTGAGATGGTTCGTTTGCAGGTTCGCACCAGCTCCCGCGCCGAGCTGGTGGACATCACTGCCGAGGTGCAAAGCGTAGTCAGGGAGTCCGGCGTGCAGCAGGGGGTGTGCCATGTCTTCGTGCCCCACACCACCGCCGGCCTGACACTCAACGAGAACTGCGATCCCTCGGTGGCAGAGGACATCCTGATGGTTTTGGACAGACTTGTCCCCTGGCGTGGCGGCTACCATCACGCCGAGGGCAACTCGGCGGCGCACATCAAAGCCAGCCTGTTGGGCAACTCGGTTACGGTTTTCATCAGGGACAGGGCGCTGGCGCTGGGCACCTGGCAGGGCCTCTACCTGGCAGAGTTCGATGGGCCACGCCAGCGTCAGGTGTGGGTGAAGATCGTGAGTGCCTGATGCAGATTTCCAATCGCCTGCTGGACAGGATTCTGCCCACCGTCACCATGCCGGCTCGCTACACGGGCGGTGAATGGAATAGCGTCGTCAAAGATTGGGATGACGTGCAGGTCAAACTCGTCCTGGCCTATCCCGACGTCTATCAGGTCGGGATGTCTAACCTGGGACTGATGATCCTGTACGACATCGTCAACCGCCAGCCGGGTTTCCTGGCCGAGCGAGTTTATGCGCCCTGGGTGGACATGGATGCGGCCATGCGCCGGGAGGGCATCCCGCTTTACAGTCTGGAATCACGGCATCCGCTGGGCGAATTCGACGTGCTGGGCTTCACTCTGCCTTATGAGCTGAACTTCAGCAACGTGCTGAACATGCTCAACCTGGCAGGTTTGCCGGTGCTGGCGGTCGAGCGAGGCGAGGACTGGCCGCTGGTCATCGGCGGCGGCGTAGGTACGGTCAACGCCGAGCCCCTGGCCGATTTCTTCGATGCCTTCGTGATCGGCGACGGGGAAGAGGTGATCCTGGAGATTCTGAATGCCTGCGCGCGGGCCAAAGAGTCGGGGGCGCGGAAGTCGGAGTTGCTGCGCGCGCTGGCGGGGATTCCGGGCGTGTACGTTCCCAGCCTTTACCAGGTGGCGTACCACGACGATGGGACTGTGGCGGCGATCACTCCTACCACGCCGGAGGCCAGTCCACGGATCGTGCGGCGCATCGTGCCCCAACTGCCCCCGCCACCCGTGGACCTGGTGGTGCCTTACGTGAAAGTGATCCACGACCGGGGGATGGTGGAGATCGCACGGGGCTGCACAGCGGGCTGCCGCTTTTGCCAGGCGGGGATGGTCTATCGCCCGCTGCGAGAACGATCACTGTCGGAAGTGCTCACCGCTGTGGAGGCCATCGTCCAGCGGACGGGCTACGAGGAGATCGCGCTGGTCTCCTTGAACAGCGCCAGCCACCCGCAGATCGAGGAGATGGTGCGCGAGCTGATCGCCCGTTACAGCCATCCGCCGCTGGCCATCTCCCTGCCCTCGCTGCGCATTGACACCTTCTCCGTGCGGCTGGCAGAGCTCTTTCAGGGGCGGCGCAAGACGGGGCTGACCTTCGCCCCGGAGGCTGGCAGTCAGCGCCTGCGTGACGTGATCAACAAGCGGGTCACGGAGGAGGACCTGTTGGCCACGGCCGAGGCCGCGTTCGCTGGTGGCTGGCAACGTATCAAGTTGTACTTCATGATTGGATTGCCCACCGAGACACTGGACGACGTGGGGGCTATCGTCGAACTCGTCCGGGAGGTGCGGGCGATGAGTCGCCGGTACCACGGCCGGCGGGCGCAGGTAAACGTCAGTGTGGCGACCTTTATACCCAAGCCCCACACGCCGTTCCAGTGGTCGCCGTTGGTGGGCGAGGACGACCTGTCGGCTCGTTTGGCACTGCTGCGCCGAGGGATCAAGGGACGCGGCGTGCGACTAAGCTGGCACGCACCGCGGACCAGCCTTTTGGAGGCGGCCCTGGCCCGTGGGGACCGCCGTCTGGGCCGGGTGATACATCGCGCATGGCAGGATGGTGCTCGCTTCGACGCTTGGCCGGAGCACTTCGATTGGGAGGTCTGGCAGCGAGCTTTCGCGGCGGAGGGGCTGGATGTGGATTGGTACGCTCGCCGGGAACGCTCCTTTGCCGAGGTGTTGCCCTGGGATCACATCGAGAACGGGGTCAGCAAGTCGTTCCTGTGGGACGAGTACCAGCGGGCACTGCACGGCGAGACGACGCCCGATTGTCGTCTGGGGTGCGTTGGCTGTGGGCTGGCGGAGACGTTGGGCTGCGAGGGGGCGGGATGACACAGATGAATCGTCAGCGGTTGCGCATCACCTTTGCCAAGGGGGAGACGTTGAAGTACATCTCCCACCTGGACCTGGCGCGGGCCTGGGAGCGGGCCCTCCGCCGGGCGGGAGTGCCGCTGGCCTATTCCCAGGGATTCAACCCGCGTCCGAAGATGGCTTTCGCGGCGGCGTTGCCCGTGGGGTACACTGCCACGGCGGAGATGGTGGATATTCTCCTCGAAAAGCCGCTCGTCCCGCTGGAGTTGGCCCACCGCCTGGCCGTTGCCCTGCCGCCCGGCTTGCAGGTGGTTTCCATCAAGGAGGTGGATCTGGGGCTGCCCGCGCTCCAATCGCAGGTGCGGGCGGCGGAGTATCGGGTGAGCGTGGCCTGGACGGGGGATCGTGCGGATTTGGAGGCGCGTATCGCGGCCTTGTTGGCGTCCCCAACCTTGCCCCGCGAGCGGGTGCGCAAGGGCCGGCGGCGCGCGTATGACCTGCGTCCGCTGGTGGAGGACTTGAAGTTGGAGGATGGAGACGCTGCGGGCTATCGGTTATGGATGCGGCTGCACCATGGAGCCGGGGGCACAGCCCGTCCGGAGGACGTGCTGGACACTCTAGGTCTGGTGGACGTGCCTTTCAGTGTAGAACGAACGGGCTTGCGAGTTTGACAAATTACTGAAACCGGATATAATTACGCCGCTGATACGCAGACAGAGTTTCCCCAGGCAGGGGCACGCGGTCGTCCGAGGGGAAACTTTTGTTGTGAAGGTTTTACTGGGAGGTGCAAAGCCGTGTACGCTGTGGTCGAAAGTGGAGGCAAGCAACTGAAGGTCGGCGAAGGGCAGTTGGTGGAAGTGGAAAAGTTGCCCTACGAGGTGGGTGAGTGCGTGGAGCTGGATCGTGTGCTCCTGATCTCAGATGATGCCGGTGTCAAAGTGGGACAGCCCACTATCGAGGGGGCGAAAGTGCTGGCCACGGTCATCCACCAGGGCAAGCACCGAAAAGTGTTTATTTTCAAATACCGGCCCCGGAAACGTTACCGGCGGCGGGCTGGACATCGGCAGCCTTTCACGCGCTTGCGGATTGATAAGATTGTGGTTTAGAGGTGTGGAGGTAACGGGCGATGGCTCACAAAAAAGGCGGCGGCAGCAGCCGCAATAATCGGGACAGCCAATCCAAGCGTCTCGGGGTGAAGAAATTCGGCGGGGAATGGGTGCGCAGCGGCAATATCATCATCCGCCAGCGCGGCACGAAGTTCCATCCAGGTCAGAACGTGGGAATGGGGCGAGATTATACCCTGTTTGCTACGATTGACGGCTACGTTAAATTCGAGTCTGTGCGCCGGGGCAAGAAGCGGGTCAGCGTGTACCCGGAGCTCTCGTAGCGCAAGGCGGGAACGATCAAACATGGCTCTTTGTACAGTGAGACTTCACCCTGGTGTGTCATAATCAGTACTTGAGAAAAGTCGGTGCTGCTGCCGCGTCGCCTGGACGTGAACGTCCAGGCTGAGCAGGCGAAGAGTGCTGAAGCACCCTTCGCCAACGTGGACGGCGGCTCCGAGGCCACCACAGCCTG
>JAGGZG010000394.1 GCA_021162125.1 Anaerolineae bacterium | reverse complement strand
TAGCCGCACAGCCACTCGGCGAACATGGACATGCCCTCGTTGAGCCATGTCTCTTCATCGAAGTCGTTGTCATCGTGGATCAGGTGCTGATACTCGTGGGCGACAACACCCTCGTAGAGGTGGGGGCGCCAGCGGTCGGGGTCCGGCCCGCGCCATGGCGAGTCGTCGGGACCAAGGCGGTTCGCCCAATCGTAGGCGTCAATGTTGATGATGTTCCGGTCGAAGAAGTCTTCGTAGAGACTCCAATAGAAGCCAGCTATGTAGAAGGGGTAGGTGGAGTCATAGTAGTTGTCATCCCGGACATTGCTTACCATGATGATGTTTTTGGTGCCAACGTAGTAGTCCGGCGGGAGCCCTATCATGCCCGGTAAGATCGCAGCGCTGCCATCATGCTCATCCGGCATGCCGAAGAAGTCGGTGTCCGTGGGCCAAATGTTGGTTTCGAACTCACTGGCGATGTACGCCGCCTGATCGGGAGTAACCACGGGTGTGGGCCGGGCGTCGCCCTCAGGCCAGCTCAGATCGTCCGCCACCCAGACCTCACAGTGGTCAGTAGTAGCCATCACTGTGAACGGCCTGAGAAGCACTTTGCCGTAGTAATCGTCGTAGACCAGTGCCCAGACCGGATCACCCACTTCGAAATCCCCGGATGGGAGCCGACCCAACTCTGGAATTTCCACAGACTCTAGTTTGACTCTGTCAGGCCCCATTTTATTCAGCTTGGCCGTCACATCAATGGGGTCTGGGTCCGTTGACGGCCCTTGGGCAGACACCGGCACTACGCCAACGAGGCTCATCAAGAGTATCAGCACCATCCCGATGGCCAATATTTTTACGGGTTCGCATTTCCTTCCTCCTTCTCAGGAATCACTTCGTCGTTTTGATGAGTGAGTTGAGGATTCTCGTTATACGCGCGTTCTACTCCCTAGACCACCTCCTTTCCTGAACTGTCGGCCCGTGTAATGAGTCCGCCGCAGGCTATGCCTGCTGCAGCTTCTGATCAGCACTGGAAACACAAGGTTGTAAGTTTAGAGTTCCGGGTTTCGTCGAGTTGGGCACGACGGTGAACTTGAAACTTTGAACCCGGAACATACTGATCAGAACCCCAGCACGACCAAACCGTAACTGGCCACACTCTCGTGCGGATGCTCGATGACTACCTCAAAGGGAGCACTGCCCCCTGGCGGGAGCTGAGCAGCCGCCAGAAAGTCGTAGCCCACGTTCACCACTTTGCCGGCACCGTCGTACAGCGTGCCGATGATCTGCACGTAAGTGCTCAAAGCATCGCCTGGATTGCTCACCTGGCCGGTGATGTGGTAGCCGTCGCCACTGCTGCCCTCGTGGCTCACGATTTGCAGATCCAAGCGGGGCGACTCTTCCGTAGGGTCCCCCTCGACCGAGAACTCGTAATGATGGTACGCGGTTCGCAACTGGAACTCCAGCTCAAAGGGTATTTTAACGCCTCGAGGCACTACCTCGACCACTGGCGCGACCTGTTCCTCAGCCACCTTGTCACCGGTATCGTTGTAAAAGGTCACGGTGACTATCACGTTTTCCTGGTTGGAATCGGTGTTGTTGTAAAGCTCACCCAGCACGTGGGTCCACCCGTCGCCGTCAACGTACACGTTATCGTTGAGCACGTTCCACCCGGCGGGATAGGCCGGGGTGGCCGTGGAGGTAGCAGTTGGCTCTGGGGTAAGGGTCGGCGTCTCGGTAGGCGTCGGTGATTCTGTGGCGGTTGCTGTACTCGTAGGCGTCGCCGTCTCCGCCGGTGTGGCTGTGGATGTCGCCGTATTTGTCGGCGTAGCCGAGGGCGTGCCGGGTCCGGGAGTGGGTGTGTCTGTGCCTGCTGGCGTTGGCGTAGCCGTGGGTGTGAGCTCAGCCGAAGGGAGTGGTGTATCTCCCGCGGCAGGTGTGTTCGTTGGCACACTGGCCACGGTGGTTGGTTCCCCATTGGCCTCGGTTGGAAGCGGCGTGTCTAACAGTGAGGGCAGGATTGCTTGTATAGGCGTGGAAGTAGGTGTAAGAGGTTTAGGGGTCTTGGTCGGGGTAGGTGTTGCAGCCGGGCCGCTGGAACATGACCCACAGGCCATCGTCAGCCAGACGAGGATCAACAAAAGCAAGCTCGCAAGAGTGCCCCTCCACCAGCCGCGTCGTGCCCCCAAGAAAGACGTCATACCCAGAACTCACCCTCCGCAAAAATCTGGCGCGTGCGCGGGGATTAATGTAACAAAAAAAGAGGACCTGATGTTTTTCTCCAACGTCGGTGTAAGAGGGAAACCGTCAGTTCCTCATTCGATTTTTGTGTGTGCTTCCCCCCCCAGAACGCACGCTGTGACGAGTTAGTGCTTTTCCAATAATTTAATTATAGCACAAAACAAACGAAAACTGTAGTTAGAAATTGACTAAAGTTTTACTAAAAAATTCTGGCAATCTCTTCCAACTGTGTTGACAAGAGTACCGTGCCCATCTTTGTACCATGCTCAGACATGCTCCCAGTGCGTGTCTGAGCCGCGCCGGGACCGATGTGCCCGCCTGGCTTAGGTATGGTATAATAGGGCTGCTCATCAAGGACGAGCACTGGTCATCGCATTCGATTTACGGAGGAGACAGTTGCCGCAGAGAATCTTCACTCCAAGTGAGACGATAGACGCCGCAGCGTGGGATGGTTTCGTCCGCGCCGCACCTGGCGGTCACGTATTGCAGACGACGACCTGGGCGCAACTCAAAAGTCGCTTTGGATGGGAAGCCGGGTACGCTCTGGTGGAGGGCGAGGGGGGCATCCAGGCCGGGGCGCAAGTTCTTTTTCGCGCGTTGCCCCTGGGCCTGGGCCGCGTGGCCTACGTGCCAAAAGGCCCGCTGCTCAACTGGGCGAATGGCACAGTGGCTGATGCTCTCCTAAACGCATTACATCGCCTCTGCCGGCGGCAACGGGCTATCTTCCTCAAAATCGAACCTGATGAAGAGGATAATCCCGCGCTGGCTCAACGGCTGCAAGGATGGGGGTTTCGTCCCAGCCCACAGACTGTTCAGCCCCGGCGTACCATCCTGGTAGACCTGACTCCGGAGCCGGAGGAAATCCTGGCGCGAATGAAATCCAAGACCCGATACAACGTCCGTCTGGCCAAACGCAAGGGCGTGACGGTGCGCGAGGGCACGGAGCGCGACCTGGATTCTTTCTACGAACTGATGACCGCCACCGCCAAGCGTGACCGGTTCGGCGTGCACAGCCGCGCGTACTACGAGGCTGCTTACCAACTCTTCGTGCCTCGGGGCACTGGGCGGCTGCTGCTGGCCGAGTACGATGGCGAGCTCATCGCCGGGGTAATGGTCTTCGCCTGCGGGGATAAAGCATGGTATATGTACGGCGCTTCCAGTGACGCCCATCGCAACCGCATGCCCAACTACCTGCTACAATGGGCGGCCATGCAGTGGGCCAAGACACGGGGCTGCCGTACTTACGATTTGTGGGGTGTCCCCGACGAGGACGAGGAGACCCTGGAGGCCCACTTCCTCCAGCGGCGCGACGGGTTATGGGGCGTCTACCGCTTCAAGCGGGGGTTCGGTGGGCGTGTGGTGCGCTACGTCGGGGCCTGGGACTACGTTTATCGGCCCGCGCTCTACTGGCTGTACTGCCGCACCCTGGCCTGGCGTGGATAGGGATGAGAAAGGAGTCTGGACTGCGAAAATTGTATCCTGGGCAGAGATGTGGTAAAATAGATCACTGATCACAAGGGAGGAGGTTGTTTTATGGAGTTACTGGACTATCTGCGAATTCTGCGCCGGCGTGGCTGGATCATCATCCTTCTCGCCGTGGTCGCCGCCGCCAGCGCCTACGGCTTCAGCAAAACGATGACACCCATCTACCGCGCCGAGATCAAACTCAACGTCATCCCGGCCCGCGCCGACTGGGGACTGAGCAATACTGCCAAGGACCTGCTGCGCAACTACGGAGTGAACATCCATTCCCACACGACGGCTCAGAAGGTCATTGACCGCGCCCAACTTGACATGACCACCTATGATCTGCTGGCCAAGATGAACGTCAACCCCGAAACGTCCGATTTCACCATCCTGATTGACGCCAAGGATCCCCGGCCGGATGTGGCTATCCAAATCGTACAGACCACGGCCGAGGTCTTCGTCGAGCGCCAACGGGAATGGAATGCCCAACAGGACAAGCGGGACCGCATAGACATTTCCATTGTGGATGACGCCCGCGATGCACCACTCTATTCGCCCAAGATCAAGATCAACACCCTGGCAGGGGGTATCGCCGGCGCGCTGTTGGGCGGAATCATCGTCTTTTTCTTGGAATGGTTGGAATCGAACGTCATACACACCTCGCAGGACGTAGAACGCACCCTGGGAGTACCTGTTCTGGGCACCGTCCCGGTTACGTCCGATGGAAGTAGAGCGCAGCGCTGGCTGCGGATACGACGAAGTAAATAGGGCTGGCTTTTTGTCTTAAGGAAGATTCGCCTCCATGAAAATTACCGGAGTGATCTGGCTGCAGAGAATCGTAGATAAGCTGGCCCGCAAACATCACCTCACTCAGGATGAAGTGGAACAGGTTTTTGCCAATCTACCCCAGTATCGTCTTCTGGAGCGAGGGAAAATTGAAGGAGAGAACGTTTATGCAGCATATGGGTGCACTGATGCGGGACGTTACGTGACCGTCATTTTCATTCGGAAGTTTGGAGGCCGTGCGTTGATTATCAGTGCGCGTGACATGGATAAAAAGGAGCGTAAGCAATATGGTAAGTAAAAAGGACCCGATTCCAGAGAACATGAGTATTGAGGAAGCCTCCGAGTTCTGGGATACCCACAGCGTTGCGGATTACCCTAGTCGCGTAGTGCAATTGGAATATGCCCCGGAGGAGCGGATAACTTTCGTTGCCGTTGCTGACGATTTATTGACTCAGGTGGGAAAACTGGCAAGAGAGCGCGGGGTGTCGGTGGAAACGTTGGTGAATCTATGGATTCAGGAAAAGGTCGTCACCTGAATCAAACTCATTGAACGGCATACAACAGTTCGAGTAACATTGTGCTCGTAGCCCAGAAGGAGACTTGAATGGCCAAAAGCGACCTGATTACCCTCACCAACCCACGCTCGCCCATCAGCGAGGCTTTTCGCGCTCTGCGCACTAACCTGGAGTTCTCCAGCCTCGACCATCCGCTGCGCACTATGGTCGTCACCTCTGCCGCGCCTGAGGAAGGCAAATCCACCACTTTGGCTAACCTGGCGGTGGTCATGGCCGAAGGCGGCAAACGGATCATTCTGGTGGACTGCGACCTGCGCCGCCCAGCTCTGCACACCATCTTTGGAATATCCAACAGCGAGGGCCTGACCGCTATGCTGCGCGACGACGCTGCACTGCACAACCCGCCGCTGAAGGAGACCGGCGTCGAGAGGTTATCATTATTGCCCAGTGGCCCCTTGCCGGCTGACCCTGCCGTGCTGCTGGGTTCGCGTCGCATGAGGGAAGCCGTCGCTGCGCTGCGGGAGCGGGCCGACCTGGTGCTGTTCGACGCCCCGCCGGTCGTCGCCGTCACCGACGCGGCCGTGCTCGCCGCTCAAACCGATGGCGTGCTCCTCATCCTGCGCGCGGGCGGCACCCGCCGCGAGTACGCTCAGCGCGCCAAGGAGCTGTTGGAGAGAGTGAACGTACGCATTATTGGGGCAGTACTCTGCAATGTGCCCTTCGACGCGACGCTGCAACGATATTACGCGACATAAGAGGAGGTGCCTGGCACTTTTGAAGTGCCGGGCACCTGAATAGAAGTGAGTCACCATGAAAACTACTCTGATTTATGCTGGCATCTCCGGCTACGGATTTGACAGCCTGGGCAGGGGCATGGAGGCTGGTTGGATCAGCCACGGCCTGGCCTATCTAAGCAGCGCGGCCAAGCACGAAGGCTTCGAGATTGACCTCATTGACCTACGGGCATTGAGAGGGTGGGACGACTTCCGTGCCGAGATCGAGAGGCGACGCCCAGATGTGGTCGGACTGACCATGATGAGCGTGGATTTCAACCCGGTGATGCAGTGTGTGGACATCATCAAGGAAATGAATCCCGCCATCGTAACCGTGGTCGGTGGGCCACACCCTACCCTGGCCCTGGACGAAGTCGCCACCAATTCCAACATTGACTACATCATCACCCACGAAGGAGAGATCACCTTTCCCAAGCTATTGGCTGCCATCCGTGACGGCCATCCGCCCCAGGAACGGGTACTACACGGCGAGATGCCGGTGCTGGATGATCTGCCCTTTCCCGACCGTAACCTGTTCCTCGACGAGTGGCGGCGCTGGGGGTACGATCTTGACTCGCCGGAGGCACCTTTCGTACCGGAGCTGCCACCGCCTTTTCTGACGCTGATCGCTGGCCGGGGATGCAAGTACAACTGCCGCTTCTGCCAGCCGGCCGAGCGCATCCTCTTTGGCCGAAGAGTGCGCCGCCGCAGCGTGCCGAACGTTATCGCCGAACTCAAACTCCTGCGCGATAAGTACCACTTCGCCAGTTTCATGTTCCACGACGATACTTTGACCGAGGATCGGGAGTGGGTGCGCGAGTTCTGTCGTCTCTATCGGGAAGAGGGGTTCACCCAGCCCTTCTTCTGCCAATCGCGGGCAGACATCATAGTCCGCCACGAGGACATGGTGGCGCTCATGGCCCAGGTTGGCTGCCGGGGGTACTTCATTGGCTTCGAAAGTGGCAACGACCGCGTGCTCAAGTTCCTGCGCAAAGGTACCACCCGCGAGGTAAACCTGCAAGCCGCGCGCATCTGCCGCAAATACGGCATCTCCATTTGGGCCAACTACATGCTGGGCATTCCCACCGAGACCAAAGAAGAGGTCATGGACACCATCTCCATGCTCAAGGAGATTGATCCCGACTACTACAGCCCGGCCTTCTACACGCCGCACCCCGGCAGCGACCTGTACGAATACTGCATCGAAAATGACCTCTCGCTCATCACCAGCCACGACCAGTACCGCCGCAACCCAACCGAGACCAAAATCAAAGGCCAGGACTATGAGTTCCTGCAATGGGCACTCGTCGAATCGCAGCGGCGGACGCGCTGGAATGCCGCCAAGCGCCAGGCAAAATATTACTGGAAACGTTACGCCCAACCGCGCAAGGCCCTGCGCAAACTGCGGCGGTTGATGTCCAGGACAACACAGTGATACGCCATCCAAGACGTGTTGCGTATTACGTGGTGCGTGATGGGGATGGGATGGAACACGCAACTTGCATCACGGATCATCGACAGGTAAGGGGGCGTATAAACGGGGACCTGTTTTGACGTTTTTCAAATGTGCTCGGTATACCAAGCCACTGAGGAGGACTGACCTTTGCAAAACTTGCTCATCACCGGCGGAGCCGGTTTCATCGGTTCCAACTTCGTGCGCTACATGCTGGAAAAATACCCCAACTATCGCGTGGTCGTCTACGACAAGCTGACTTACGCTGGCAACCTGGACAACCTCAAGGACGTGGCCGAGCGCTTTGCTGGGCGCTACGCTTTCGTCCAGGGTGACATCGCCGACGAGGACGGAGTGGATGAGGTGATGCGCGAGCACGAGATAGATACCATCGTCAACTTCGCTGCCGACACCCATGTAGATCGCTCGTTGATGGGCGCGGGCTCGTTCATTCAAACCGACGTCTACGGCACTTACGTGCTGCTGGAGGCGGCGAAAAAATACGAGGTGGAACGCTACCACCAGGTCAGCACTGATGAAGTGTATGGCGAGATACCGGAGGGCTACTCCTCGGTGGAGACCGACCCCTTACACACCCGCAGCCCGTATTCGGCCAGCAAAGCCGGCGGCGACCTGATGTGCATTGCCTATTTCACCAGCTTCGGCGTGCCAGTGACCATCACCCGTGGGAGCAACAACATCGGCCCGTACCAATATCCAGAGAAAGTCGTGCCACTTTTTATCACTAATGCCATTGACAACATTCCTTTGCCCCTGTACGGTGACGGCCGCCAGATGCGCGACTACCAGTACGTGCTCGATCACTGCGAAGGGATTGACGTGGTCCTGCACCGGGGACAGCCCGGCGAGATATACAACGTGGGCACCGGCGTTGAGACGCAGAACATCGTCATGGCCCACCGCATCCTGGACCTGCTGGGCAAGCCCTACAGCCTGATTCAGCCGGTGAAGGACCGCCCCGGTCACGACCGCCGATACTCACTCAACTGTGCAAAACTCAAAGCCCTGGGCTGGGAGAGCCGTCACACCTTCGACCAGGCCCTGGAAAAGACCGTGCGTTGGTACGTGGATAACGAATGGTGGTGGCGACCCATCAAGAGCGGAGCACACTTCGAGGAATACTATACCAGGCAATACCAGGAGCGGGAGATCTGACCGCCTCGCTGGGGCGCGTAAACGAAAAACCCGTTTTCCGGTGGAAAACGGGTTTTTGACAAGACAATAAAGAGAGCACCGCTCTGCCGGATCAGGGGTCTGTTCAAGCATCCGAGCGGTGCCCTGCGGGGGTGAGTCGTTTATAATATATCACACTAATTTAGAAACATGCGTAAAGATAGCGTAAATTCTGCGTGAACTAACTGTAAATAAGAACCGTCCAACAGTGGACAGAGCGTATCTGAGAAACGTGCAACCATGCCATTGCTGTTGAAGGACCCGCCGGGCCACTGGGTATGCCGCGGGCAGTGCGAGGTGTTCCATGATTCCCCTTAGGCTCCGTTTACACAACTTTATGTGCTACCGTGACCCGCCGCCGTTGGACTTCAGCGGCATCCACCTGGCCTGCCTGGCCGGAGACAACGGCCACGGCAAATCGGCCCTGCTCGACGCTATGACCTGGGCATTGTGGGGCCGGGCGCGGGTCGGGGCACGCCACGACAGCGAGCTCATCCACCTGGGCCAGACCGAGATGGAGGTCGAGTTCGAGTTCGCTCTGGGCGACGCGCGCTACCGGATCATCCGCAAACGCGACAGCCGCCGCAGGGGACAGAGCGCCCTCGAGCTGCAGGGCTGGGATGGCTCGCGATTCGTCTCCCTCTCCGAGCCAACCATCCGCGCCACTCAGGCTCGCATTGACGCCCTGCTGCGCATGGATTACGACACCTTCATCAACTCGGCCTTCCTGCTCCAGGGCCGCGCTGACGAGTTCACCATCAAGCCGCCAGGCGAACGCAAACGCATCCTGGCTGACATCCTGGGCCTGGGTCTGTACGACGAGTACGAGGAGCGGGCCAAAGAACTAGCCAAAGCCAAAGCGCGAGAAGCTGACCTGTTGGCCACGCAGATCGCGGAGATAGATCGCGAGCTGGCCCGCCAGCCACAGTACGAGGCTGACCTGCGCCAGGCCGAGGCCGACGTCGCCCGCCTGAACGCTGACTTGCAAGCGGCAGAAGCCGAGCTACGCGCCCTGCACGAGCAACGCAGAGGACTGGAGCTTCAGCAGCGACAGGTGGAGGAGTTGGCCGCGCGGCTGGCCGAGGGAGAGCGTGAGCTGGCCGAACTGGACGCGCAGATCGCCGCAGCACAAAAACGGTTGGACGACTTCGAGGCAGTGTTGGCCCGGCGAAAGGACATTGAGACAGGGTACGCAGCCCTGGTCGAAGCCCGACGGCGCGCCGAGGCCCTCAGCGCCAGACAAGACCAGGCCATGGCTCTCAACGCTCGCCGCGAGGCGCTCCAACGAACAGTAGACCAGGCGCGACACGAGTTGGAGAAGGAACGAAGCCGCATCGCGAGTCAGGTGGACGACCTGGTAGCCAGGACGAAGCACATTGCCACTCTGGAAGCGGAGCTGGCCGAGGTGCAGGCCCGATTGCAACATCTGGTCGAGCAGGAAGCAGCACGCGACGCTAAGCAAACGACAATCCAGCAATATCGTGAGGAAGTGGCTACTCTGCGCGCGCAGAACAAGCAGTTGAAAGCGGATATGGATTCGCTCAACGAGAAGATCGGGCTGCTGCGCCAGGCTGCCGAAGCCAGTTGTCCCCTCTGCGGGCAGGCTCTCTCCCCGGCCGACCGCGACCGCCTGGTGGAGGACTTCATCACCGAGGGTACGGCCCGGGGCGACGCTTACCGGGCCAACCGGGAGGCCATCCGCGAGCGCACGGCGCAGATCAAGGACCTGGAAGCGGAAATTAAAGCTCTGCACAAAGAGCTGGCCACCCAGGCCGGGCTGCAAAGGCAGGCCGCCGCCGTGGAGCAACGGCTGAGCGACGCGCGACAGGCTCAGGAACAACTCCAAGAACTGCGCACTGCCCTGGAGGCCCTGAACCGTCGGATCGAAGAGGGTGACTACGCGGCGGAGGATCAGCGGCAACTGGCCGAGGTACAGGCCCAACTCGATGCTCTGGGCTACGACCCCCAGGCCCGCGAACAGGCGCTCCGCGACCAGGAAGCACTGGCTCACTTCGAGGGGGAGAAACTGCGCCTGGATGCTGCTCTGGCCGGGATTGACGGCGAACGCGCTGCCCTGGCCCGCCTGCAAGAGGCCCACGCCCGCAAACAAGCGTCCCTGGCTGCGGACGTGGCCCGTCGTGATGAGCTGCGCGAGGCCGTGGCCCGCCTGCCCCAGGTGCGGCGGCGAGAACGCGAGCAGGAGAACGTGGTTGAAGAAGCACGCGCGGCGGAGGCCCACGCGCGGCAGATGTTGGGTGCGGCCCGGCAACGTTTGGATGCCTGCCGCACACTGGTGGAGGAGCGAAAACGCAAGCGATCTGCCGAGCAGAAAGTCCGCGAGGAGCAGGCCATCTACGAGGAACTGCGCGTGGCCTTCGGCAAGCGTGGCTTGCAGGCGATGATCATCGAGAGCGCCATCCCGGAGATCGAGGACGAGGCCAATCATTTGTTGGCGCGGATGACCGACGGGCGAATGCACGTCCAGTTTGAGACCCAGCGCGACACCAGGAAGGGCGACGTCATCGAGACGCTGGACATCAAGATTTCCGACGAGCTGGGGACGCGCTCTTACGCTCTCTTCTCCGGGGGGGAGAGTTTCCGCGTGAACTTCGCCATCCGCATCGCCCTATCCAAGCTGCTGGCCCGCCGCGCCGGAGCACAACTGCAGACCCTGGTCATTGACGAGGGCTTCGGCACGCAGGACACACAGGGTCGCGAGCGGCTGGTGGAGGCCATCAACTCCATCAAGGATGACTTCGAGCGCATCCTGGTCATCACCCACATCGAGGAACTCAAGGACGCCTTCCCGGTGCGCATTGACGTGTTGAAGACCCCACAGGGCTCGCAGTTCTCGATCATGTGAAACTGAGGTGCCCAGCACTTAAAAAGTGCCGGGCACCTGCATCTCTTTTCGCCGCAGGAGCCAGTTGCTCCGGAAACTGTCAATCTCCTGGCTGAGACCCATCCAATCCTCAACGGCGAACACGAATCCGCTGTCATGGGGCAGGAGCAAATATTTGCTCAGCCACAATCGCAGCCACCAGCGAGGTAACGGCAGCCCCTTGGTCTCGACCACGATCACCGTCCTGCCCCACAGCGACTCCAGGAAGCGCCGCTGCGACCAGGTCTGCCCTCGGGGTGGGAAGATGCGCGCGAACTCCACCGGGCGGGTGAGACGGATGCGCCCGTAGGAAATCACCACCTGATAGAGCGGCACCTGGATGAGCAGAGAGTTGGTCCGGCAGCGGACGAAAGCCAGCCAGCGGGCGACGAACAGGGCGAGCAGAAGTAGAATCGAGATGACGGCGATGATAACCAGAGTCCAGCGTATCGGCTGCAGGCGCGGCAGTTCCCACACAAACGTCGCCCCCAATGGGGCCGCCGAGACTAAAAAGAGCATGACTAACGGCCCGGCGTACAGGCTGAATAGCCGCCGGTAGATCAACAGGGGATAACGTTTACCCCGCGTCCGTCGCTTCGCCATGTGTACCTCCCCCATCCAGGTGAGCGGTGTCGTTCAGCACGAGCAGCCGCGCCCTGCTGCTATCCACCTCCACCCGCGTCAGCGCACAATTCCCCAGTTCGTAGCTCCACCAATCGCCGAATTCGGCGGGCAAGAAGTGCCCCAGTATGCCTCGTATGGTGCCCCCGTGGGCGACTACGACCACGGTCTCGTTGGGATGGCGGGCGACAATCTCCTCGGCGGCCCGTCCCACCCGCCGAAAGAAATCGGCCCGCCGCTCCCCGCCCGGCCAGACGAATGATAAATCGGACCTGTCCAACCACCGCGCAAAGTGCTCCGGAAACGCGGCGCGGAACTCCTCAAGGGATAGTCCGTCTACCTGGCCGAAATTGATCTCCCGCAATCCCTCGTGGGGGATGGGCCGCAGGTTCAGGGCCCGGCCGATAATCTCCGCTGTGTCCCACGCCCGGCGCAGCGGACTGCTGTACAGCGCAGCGATGGCCTCGCCCGATTCGGCCAGGCGACGAGCCACGGCCTCCGCCTGCACCCGGCCCAGGGGGGTCAATTCGGCAGACGACCACCCACCCCATTTCCCCTGTTCGTTCAGCACGGACTGACCGTGCCGCATCAGGATCAATTGCGTCATGACCGTGCTAATCCGGCGTAGTAATCGCAGAGGTCCCGTAAGATGCAGGCATCGCATTTAGGCTGGCGGGCGTGACATACCCGCCGCCCGTGCGCGATGAGATTGAGATGGAAAGCGTAAAAAGTATCCGCTGGCATCATCTTCTCCAGGATAGTGTGGGCCTGCTCCCGCGATACCTTTGGCCCGATGAGGCCCAGTCGCCGGCTGACGCGATGCACGTGGGTATCCACCGGAAAGGCGGGCATGCCCAGAGCAAAGAGGAGCACGATGGCTGCGGTTTTAGGTCCCACGCCGTTCAGACGGGTCAGCCAGGCTTTGGCCTGGTCGAGGGGCAGGTCTGAGAGAAAGTCCAGCGTCAACTCCCCTCGTTCGCGGGTGATGGCCCGCAACGCTGCCTGGATGCGCGGCCCTTTGGTGGGGGCCAGGCCCGCCGGGCGTATGGCCTTGATGACCTCGTCCGCCGGCGCGTCGCGCACCTGTTCCCAGGTGGGGAAGCGCTCCCGCAGGCGATTGTAGGCCATGTCGCGGTTGATGTCGTTGGTATTCTGCGAGATGATGGTTTGCACCAGGCTGGCCACCGGATCGCGCCCCGGCCGCCATTGAGGCTCGCCGTATTCGTCCAGCAGGCGGCGATGGATTTCCAGGGCTTTGCGTTTGAGAGCGTCGTTGGTGTCAGGGGTCATCGGGTCACTCCATTTTGGAGATTACCCATAACTTGGGTGTCAAGTTGCTGAACCGTCGCCGGGTCGCCTGGGGCTGAACCCCCAGGCTGAGCAGCCGAAGGGTGCGTCCTGAGTCTGTCGAAGGACGCTGGAAGCGTCCTAAACGATCGCTTGAGTGGGCCAATAGCCCGCTTTTACGGGCTTGGACTGCTCAGCCCTGAGCTTCAGCTCGGGGGCGGAACTTATGCAACACTCTGGGTAGAGAGCCTTTCGTAATTCGTTACTACTCAGGCCAGCGGTTGAAACCGCGCCTGAGGAGCTAAAGCTGGCTGTCCACCTGCGTGGACAGGCGCGTCCACGCAGGTGGACGCTCGGCTGCAAGCCCTCTAGAGGCGATTTCAAT
>JAGGZG010000256.1 GCA_021162125.1 Anaerolineae bacterium | reverse complement strand
GGCGATGCGCCGGCTGGGCGGCGGTGCGGTGGTGTTTGACGTATCGGTGCTCAACCAGCGCGACGAGGTGGTGCAGCGCGGGCAGTGGTCGGTGCTGGTCAAAAGTCGCCCAGAAGGTTGACTCATTTCAAATGGGTGTGTTTCAAATGAGTTGGGAGACGTGGCACAAGGCTGCGGGTTTCGGGTTGCAGGTTTCAGGTTGGGCGCGACGGTAAACTTGAAACCTTGAATCTGGAACTCTCACGGGACCGCCGGCAGATAACACTGCCAGGGAGCAAACACAGGCTTATGAAACACTCTGTGCAGAGAAAAGCCCCGCTCTGCTCCGGTTGGAAACAGGGCGGGACTTTCTGAGTTTTATGCGGCTGGGGGTTGAGCTCAGGCTTCGCTGAACTCGCCCTCTACCACATCCTCACCTCCGGGCGGTGGACCGCCTTCGCCCCCAGGTGGCGGAGTGGTGGGGCCAGCCTGCTCGTACATTGACGCTCCGGCCTGCTGGACAGCACTTTGCAGGTCGCTCATCTTGCGCTGGATGTCGTCCACATCTTTCCCCTGGAGCGCCGTGCGCAGTGCGTTGAGCTTGGCCTCGACGTCACTCTTCACGTGGCCGGGCATCTTATCGCCCTGCTCGCGGAGCAACTTCTCCGTGGAGTAGATCAGAGCGTCGGCGTTGTTGCGCAGCTCCACCTCTTCCTTGCGCTTGCGGTCCTCGGCAGCGAACTTCTCCGCCTCGCGGACCATGCGTTCCACCTCTTCTTTGGAGAGGCCAGAGCTGGCGGTGATGGTGATGTGCTGCTCGCGGCCGGTGGCCTTGTCCTGAGCGGAGACGTTGAGAATGCCGTCGGCATCAATGTCGAAGGTGACCTCGATCTGCGGGACACCCCGTGGCGCGGGTGGAATGCCGTCCAGGATAAAGCGGCCCAGCGATTTGTTGTCGGCGGCCATCGGACGCTCACCCTGTACCACGTGTATCTCCACCTGAGTTTGCATATCGGCTGCCGTGGAGAAAATCTGGCTCTTGCGGGTGGGGATGGTAGTGTTGCGCTCGATGAGAGGCGTCGCCACCCCGCCCAGGGTCTCGATAGACAGCGTCAGCGGAGTCACGTCCAGCAAGAGCACGTCTTTGACCTCGCCAGCGAGCACCCCAGCCTGAATAGCTGCCCCTATGCCCACAACCTCGTCGGGGTTGACGCCCTTGTGCGGCTCCTTGCCAAAAATCCTACGCACCACCTCCTGGACGGCGGGCATACGGGTCATGCCCCCCACCAGAATTACCTCGTCAATGTCCTCAGGTTTCAGCTTCGCATCCTCCAGGGCCTGAAGACACGGGGCGACGGATCGCTCAATCAAATCCTCAGTGAGCTGCTCCAGCTTAGCCCGCGTCAGCTTCATCTGAAGGTGCTTGGGGCCGGATGCGTCCGCCGTGATAAACGGCAGGTTGATCTCCGTCTCCATCACGCTGGAGAGCTCGATCTTGGCCTTCTCCGCCGCTTCCTTCAGGCGCTGCAAAGCCATACGGTCTTGCCGCAGATCAATTCCCTGATCCTTCTTGAACTCGTCGCAGATCCAGTCAATGATCCGCTGATCCCAGTCATCGCCGCCCAGGAAGGTGTCACCGTTGGTGGACTTGACCTCGAACACTCCTTCACCCACGTCCAGAATGGAGATGTCGAATGTTCCGCCGCCCAGGTCATACACGGCGATAGTCTCGTCTTTCTTCTTATCCAACCCGTAGGCCAGCGACGAGGCTGTGGGCTCATTGATGATGCGCAGCACCTCCAGCCCGGCTATCTTGCCCGCGTCCTTGGTGGCCTGGCGCTGGGAGTCGTTGAAGTAGGCCGGCACGGTGATGACCGCCTGCGTCACCGACTCGCCCAGGTATGCCTCGGCGTCGGCCTTAATCTTCTGCAGGATCATAGCCGAGATCTCCGGCGGCGAGTATTCCTTGCCGCCCATCCACACCCGCACGTCGCCGTTAGGGGCTGCGGTCACCTTGTAGGGCACGATCTTCAGCGCCTTTTGCACCTCGGGATCGTCGTATTTGCGCCCCATGAAGCGTTTGATCGAGAAAATGGTGTTTTCCGGATTGGTGATAGCCTGGCGACGGGCTACTAGCCCAACCATTCGCTCCCCGGTCTTGGGGTTGACGGCCACTACCGATGGGAACAGTCGTCCGCCCTCCGCGCTGGGGATCACCGTCGGCTCGCCACCTTCCATGACTGCACACACGGAGTTGGTCGTCCCCAGGTCAATGCCTATAATTTTTCCCATGGAAATCTCTCCTTAAAAATGCTGGACAATGGTCACCCTGAATTCCTCGCTTCCTCGGGCAGGTTTCAGTAGCCTGCGCAAGGATGCACCCATTCGCAGACGATTGCCTTACGCCTCTTGAGCCTCTTCGACTTCCTCGGCTTTCCCGGCTTTCTCAACAGGCGTTTTTCCTTCTTCCTCTGCTGCTTTTTCCTCCTCGGCAGGTGGCCCGGCTGAGACACGCACCAGGCTGGGCCTGAGCACGCGCTCACCCAGCTTATATCCCTTCTGCACCTCGCCGATGACCTGTCCCTCCTCGTACTCGGTGCTCGGCTCGTGAGTCACCGCTTCGTGGATAGAGGGATCGAAAAGCTGGCCTTCCGCCTCGATATGGGTCAGCCCCTCGTTCTCCAGAATTGCCAATAGCTTACGGTGGATGAGAAAGACACCATCAATCCAGGTGAGGTTGCGCAGGCCCGGAGGCAGAGTCTGAAAAGCACGGTCAAAGTCGTCCAAAATAGGCAACAACCGGGCGATGAGGGCCGCATTAGCAACCTTAATGAGCTCCTGCTTCTCCTGATCGTTGCGCCGCTTGTAGTTGGCGAACTCGGCCCGCGCGCGCCGCCAGCCATCCAGATACTCGGCTGCTTTGGCCTCGGCCTCCGCCAACTGCTGGCGCAGAGCAGCAAGTTCGTCAACTGCCCCTTCCGCCTCGGCCTCCTCTGCCGTGGCCTCTGGTGGGGCAGCTTCGGCGGATTCGGGCTGCACCTCTGCCTCAGCGGTCTCCGCCGGTTTCGTCTCTTCCCTTTCCTCGGCTGAAGTGATAACTTTTTCCCTGGTTTCCTCAGTCACCGCTTTTTCCCTCCTGCGATGTTGTTTAACTGCCGTAGAGTGTAAACAGCAAATCACTCAGCAATCTGGACACGTAGCGCACTACGGATATTGCTCGCTCGTAGGACATGCGGGTAGGGCCAAGCACTCCCAGCGCGCCGGTGGCCTCACCATTTATCCCGTAGCGGGCCAGCACCAGACTACACTCGGATAACTCGTCCCAATGCCCTTCCCCGCCGATGACCACTTGCACGCCGTTGCCGCCAAAGGAAAGCACGTCACTCAGGATAGTCTCCAGCAGAGCGCGCTCCTCCAGAACGCGGAGCACCTGTTGAAAACTCTCGCTGGCAGTGGACTCGGGTTGGCCCACCACGTTGAGCAACCCATCACGATACACCTCACCACCCTGCCGGTCAACGCGGCGCATCGTCTCGGCAATGATGCGCCCCACTTCCTGCTCAAACGCCGGCAGAGTCCTGGACTCCGTGATTATCTCGTCAGCAGTCAGACCTCGAAAAGCGTCGTTCAACCAATTACTCACCTGGCTCAGGGCTTCCTGGCTACGCACCTCGGTCAGGGTGAGCATCTGCTGTTTGACCAACCCCTCCTCCAGCACCAGAATGAGCAGCACCACCGCTCCGCGCGTGGAAATCAACTCCACGTGCTTGAACCGGCAATGATTGGGGCGAGGGGAGGTCACCACAGCAGCCGTGCGCGCAGTACGGGCCAGCACTGTGGCTGCCAGACGCATCCACTGTTCCAGATCCAGGCTGACCTGGTAGAACTGATGGCGAATCATCCGCTGCTCGGCCAGAGGCAACTCGACCTCACCCATCAGCCGTTGGACGAAATAGCGATACCCTTTTTCGGTGGGCACCCGGCCGGCCGAAGTATGGGGGTGAGTGAGATAGCCAAGCTCTTCCAGATAGGCCATCTCGTTGCGCACCGTCGCCGAGCTAACCCCCAGCCCGTATTGCTCGGTGATGCTCTTCGAGCTGACAGGAGCAGCGGTAGCTACGTATTCCCGGACCACCAATCCCAGAATGGTCCGTTGTCTAGTCGTCAACTCACTCGCGACGTCCATCGGATCCTCACCCGTTCCCATATCCTGGGGCGGGATAGCCCTTAGCACTCTCGATATTAGAGTGCTAAAATAATACCACGAACCGGCCAATCTGTCAAATCCGGGTTAGATCTCCGAGGGCCTCGAAGCCCTCGGAGATCTGGAGATGGTGAGCCTTTCGTAATTCAACCAATTATTTGGGGATAAACTCTGGGAATTTAACCTGATCCGTTACTGTCCTGAGATCTGGGTTCTCATGTAGCAGATCTAACTGCACAGGTCGTGACTTTTGCTGGTCTGCACGAATTACGAAAGGATCTCCTTTGGGAAAACCCTAGCCCGGCCAAGCCAGAACCGACCAGGGACATCTTACCACAAAGACACCAAGACACAAAGTTAAAACCAAAAAAGCTTTGTGCCCTTGCGCCTTCGTGGTGAATTTTCCTGTCAATTGTGCAAGGATGTTATTGGAAAGGTACTAAGTAAAGTTGACTTGTTGTGGATTCTGAGGTATAATTTGACATATCGTGAGGGTAGATACAGCATCCAACGACGTCGCAGCATTTTGCCGCCTAGGGCGGAAATCGTGAAGGAGGCCCGTGATGAGGATCGGTACACCTAAAACCTTTGCCTTACTCGTGATCGCGGTCATCCTGATGATGGCTGGCGCCGGCGGATGCACGCGGGCGAAATCTGGCGGTGTGGTTCCCAGTTCGGTGGAGGGCACTCCGCAAGCCACGCCAGTAGCTGTGGGCACAGGGGCTACCGTCGTCTCCGCCGAGGGTACCCCATCGCCGGCAGAGATGCCGACCGAAATCTGGCTGACAGCACAGGCCAACACCACACCAACCACCCCTGCAGCCACCACCACCCCCAAGGCCGCAGCTACAAACACACCCGTGCCAGCGACGCCCACCCCAGGCGCGTCTCCGGGGCAAACCACCACCTACGTCGTGCAATGGGGCGACACCCTGTACTCCATCGCCAGCCGTTGCGGCACAACAGTGGAGGCCATCGTGCAGATGAACAGCATCGCCGACCCAAATTCCATCCGTGTGGGGCAACAACTTACTCTCTCCTGCGCAGGGGCTCCCGCTACCACAGTCGAACATATCGTCAAGCCGGGTGAAAACCTGTTCCGCATCGCCCTGATGTACAACACCACGGTGGAGGCCATCGCCGCCGCTAACGGCATCGTCAACCCCTCCTACATCTGGGTGGGACAGCGGCTGCTCATCCCGCAGGGGGCGGGGACATCCCCGACTGGCACCGGACGCTATCACGTTGTACAGCCGGGCGAGACCCTTTACAGCATTGCGCTCCGGTACGGGACCACCACGGCAGCCATTGCTGTAGCCAATGATCTCTCCAATCCCAACCTGATCTATCCGGGCCAGACGCTGCTCATCCCACAATAGACCAAGTAGCTGGCGCGCACATCAACCGCGCCACAGCAGCAAACGTCCGCAGCGAAGCGGGTATCTCTATCCGCTGCCCCTCTACTACCTCAGGCCCGTGTTACCTGTTCCGTAGGCCATGAGCATGGCCTACTTTGTATCGGGCCGCCTATTAGGGAGCCAACCTGCCGCGATTTGACTTTTTCTCCGACTCACTCTAAAATTAAGACACTGTCTGCCACTTTTGAACCTTTAGCCTATCCTGTGAGTATTATTACAGCGGGGGGAGTGCTGTGGAATCATCTTGGGCAACAGCTAAGTCCATCAACGAGGATAGACTATTGATTGCCCGCACCCGTCAGGGAGACTACGCTGCTTTTGAGGCCTTGTACAACAAGTACAAGGGGCAGGTTTATCGCACAGCATTAGCCATCGTCCGGGATCAGGGAGCTGCCGAAGACATCTTGCAGGATTGTTTTATCAAAGTCTATACCCACATTGATCGCATTGATAGCTCTCTACCCCTCATCCCCTGGCTGTATCGAGTCACCGTCAATCTCAGTTATAACTGGGTGACTCGCCGCAAAAGATGGCTTACTCCCCTGGAAAACGTGATTGATCGCCTCACCACTGCTCCCCGTACCTCGCCGGAGCAGGCTGTGGAGGAAGATGAGTTACAGCGTGCGGTACAAGAGGCGATTTACTCCCTCAATTTCGAGCAGCGAGTCGTTTTAATCCTTTTCTACCTGAGCAATTTTAGCATCCGGGAGATTGCATACATCCTCGACGTGCCGGAGGGTACGGTCAAATCCCGACTGCATTACGGGCGGGCGAATCTCAGGCAGAAACTACTGGGCGACCGGAGACTATCCATCGGAGTGGCGTATGAGTGGTCGTAGACCAATGCCGGACGTATACCGTGAGGACGAACTCGACAGACTGATCCGCTGGGCCCTCTACAGCCTGGTGATCAACGCGCGACCATCACCAGCAGCCTGGCACAATGTTCGACGCCAATTGCCCCTCTCCTCGCCCGGAGCAGCCATTCGGGAAAAACGAGACCCTTCGGGTTGGCAGCGTTCGGCCCGTGGAGTGTGGAGCTGGACGGCCAGTGCCCTGACCTACGTTTTCGACCAAGAGTGGGATGAGAGATTTACGAAGCAACGAAATGCCCGGCGCTGGCGCGATTACCTGGCCCTGGCTATGCTCTCCTCGATCACGATGATGGCGATGTGTTAGTCTATCCTTTACCGGGTACCGAGCGCGGTTCGGTACGCAACACGCAACACGCTTAGTTGCCCGGCAGACCCATCAACAGCAACAACCCGTCTTCACGTTTTCCATTCATCATCTTATCATCTTGCAGGTGACCATGTCTAAAAACAATTGGCTCATCGCGACGATCATTGTCCTGTTAGTGCTCTGCCTTGTTCTGAGTTGTTGTTGTGGCACCTTCACACTGTACCTCGCCAGGCAGCATGGTTTTACTTTCCCTTTCCTTACCAAAGAGACACCCACCCCATCTTCGGTCATTCGGCCAACTCCGGGTAGTACGACATCTACGCCATTCCCATCCCCGGCTCACGCGGGGGGCACACTGCGGCTCCCGGGCTCCGAACCGGTGAGCCTGGACCCGGCCATAGCCGGGGATCTGCACTCGCACGAGTACATCAGCAAGATATTCAGCGGATTGGTCAGCCTGGACGACGACCTGGAGGTAGTTCCCGACATCGCGGAGCGGTGGGAAGTCAGCGACGATGGGACGGTGTACACATTCTACCTGCGCCACGACGTGCGTTTCCACGACGGCAAACAAGTCACCGCTCGGGACGTCAAATATTCCATCGAACGATCCTGCGATCCAGCCGTGGCAGGCGCTCACCCGGTAGCCAGCTCGTACCTGGGCGACATCGTCGGCGCAATAGATAAGCTGAACGGGCGGGCAGACGAGGTGCGCGGCGTGGAAGTGGTGGACGATTATACCCTGCGCATCACGATTGATGCTCCCAAGTCCTATTTCCTGGCCAAGCTCACCTATCCCACATCCTACGTCCTAGACAAGGCCAACGTTGAGAGCGGCAAGGATTGGACAGACGCCCCCAACGGCACTGGCCCCTTCCGGCTGGTGGAGAAGAGCGAAGACCGCATCGTCCTGGCCGCCAACGAGAATTACTACAAAGGCAGACCTCTTCTCGACAAGGTGGTTTACGACCTGCGGGGTATATCCAGCATCAATCTCTACGAGCGTGGAGACCTGGACGTGGCCAACGTGGGTGCGGCGGACATTGACCGTGTCCTTGACCCCAACAACCCTTTAAACAGCGAATTGGTCGTCGTCCCATCGCTGGACGTTTGGTACATAGCGTTCAACACCACTATGCCCCCCTTCGACGATGCAAAGGTGCGCCAGGCATTTGCCTATGCGACCAATAAAAAAGCCATCGCCAACATCATCCGGGGCAAGATGGTAACACCGGCCAGAGGAATCCTGCCCCCCGGCTTGCCGGGCTACGACGAGTCGTTCACCGGTATCCCCTTTGATCCCGACAAGGCAGTGGCCCTGCTGGAGGAATCCTCCTACGGCAGCGCTGACAAACTGCCCCCCATCACCTTCACGGTCAGCGGGGGCGGTAGCCTGGATCCAGAGACCGAGGCTCTGGTAACGATGTACCAGGAGGCGTTAGGCGTCGAGATCCAGGTCAGACAAGTACCCTGGGGGGATTTTCTGGCGGGATTGAACGAGCGGCGTTACCAAATGTTCAAGCTGGGATGGGTTGCCGACTACCCAGACCCGGAAAATTTCCTGGACATCCTGTTCCACGGCCAGAGCGACTACAATCACACCGGTTACGACGATCCCGAGGTCAACACCCTGCTGGAAAAGGCTCGCATAGAGGCCGATCACGACCGGCGGATGGAACTATACCGGCAGGTTGAGAAGCGGATTGTAGATGACGCTGTCTGGATCCCCCTGTACCACGGCGTGGACTACGTCCTGGTTAAGCCTTACGTGAAAAACTTCGTGGTCACCCCTCAGGGATTTTTCAGATACGACCGGGCATACCTGGAGACCGAATGATCAAGACTTCCAACCTTTCGAGGTCTGGGAAACCGCTCGGCTGAGCCCTTCGACTCGCTCAGGACAGGCGCTCACGACGAAGCCTCGGAAGTCTCGGTAAGCAAGCTAGGGAGGAAATTATATGACAACTTTGTTGGAAGTGAAGGGCCTGAAAACCCGCTTCTATACCCAGGATGGCGTAGTGCACGCCGTCAATGGCATCTCTTACACCCTTGACGAAGGAGAGACGCTGGGCATCGTGGGTGAGAGCGGCTGCGGAAAAAGCGTGAGTGTGCTCTCGACTATGCGCCTGATCCCCGAACCACCGGGGAAGATCGTGGGGGGGCAGGTCATCTTCGAGGGCGAGGACCTGCTCAAGATGCCCATGGACGAGATTCGCCGGGTGCGGGGCAACAAGATCGCCATGATTTTTCAGGACCCTATGACCTCGCTGAACCCGGTATTGACCATTGGCCGGCAAGTGGAGGAAGCATTGGAATTGCACATGGGGATGAGCAGAAGCCAGGCGCGGCAGCGTGCTATCGAGCTGCTGCAAATGGTCGGCATTCCGCAGGCAGAGGACCGCATTGACGATTACCCCCACCAGTTCTCCGGCGGGATGCGCCAGCGCGTGATGATTGCCATGGCCCTTTCGTGCAACCCGCAGATCCTCATCGCCGACGAGCCGACCACCGCCCTGGACGTTACCATTCAGGCACAGATCGTGGATCTGGTCAAACGCTTGCGCGACGAGATCGGGATGGCCGTTATCTGGATCACCCACGACCTGGGCATCATCGCCGGCCTGGCCGATAAAGTCATCGTCATGTACGCCGGGTACATCGTCGAGACGGCCCCGGTCAAGGAATTGTACGGCGATCCCCGGCATCCTTACACCATCGGACTGTTGGGCTCCCTGCCCCGCCTAGACGCGCATCAGAGCCGACGGCTGGTATCCATCGAAGGCCTGCCGCCCGACCTGATTGATCTGCCTCCTGGCTGTCCTTTCGCTCCGCGCTGCAATTACATCATTGACCGCTGCCTGGAAGAAAACCCGCCCCTGGAAGTCGTCGGCCCCAACAACCACCGCATCGCCTGCTGGGTAGACGTCAAGGCAACGCCCAAGTTGCAATAGCCCGCGTTTGGGAATCAGATTATAGAGGAGAGCGAATTATGACAGAAGACAACGTCCTGGTTCGAGTGGAACACCTGAAAAAGTATTTTCCCATCACACGCGGCATCATTTTTCAGCGACAGGTCGGGGCTATCAAAGCAGTAGATGACATCAGCTTCAACATCCGCCGGGGTGAGACGCTGGGGCTGGTGGGCGAGAGCGGATGTGGCAAGTCCACCACCGGGCGCACCATTCTCCAACTGTATCGTCCCACAGCGGGGTCGGTGTTTTTTGAGGGGCAGGACCTGTCCAAAATGAAGGGCGAGCAACTGCGCCGTATGCGCCGCAAGATGCAGATGATCTTCCAGGACCCTTACGCCTCGCTCAACCCGCGCATGACCGTGGGCAATATCGTCGGCGAGCCTCTGGAAGTACACGGTGTAGCCAGAGGCAAGGAGCGACGCGAACGAGTTCAAGAGTTGCTCCAGTTGGTAGGACTCAACCCTTACTTCATTAACCGCTACCCCCACGAGTTCTCCGGCGGGCAGCGACAGCGCATCGGCGTGGCCCGTGCCCTGGCCTTGAACCCCTCGTTCATCGTGTGCGACGAACCCATCTCCGCGCTGGATGTGTCCATCCAGGCCCAGGTGGTGAACCTGCTGGAGGATTTGCAAGAGGAGTTTGGACTGACTTATTTGTTCATTGCTCACGACCTGAGCATGGTGCGCCACATCTCTGACCGGGTGGCGGTGATGTACCTGGGCAAGATCGTGGAACTGACCGACCGTAACGAGCTTTATAACAACCCACTGCACCCATACACTCAGGCACTGCTCTCCGCAGTGCCCATCCCCGACCCGGTAGTCGAGGAGACGAGGAAGCGCATCATTCTCGAAGGTGACGTACCCAGTCCAGCGAACCCGCCAGCGGGTTGCAATTTCAGCACTCGCTGCCCCAGGGTGTTGGACGTTTGCCACGAAGAGGAACCCGAGTTCAAAGAAGTTGGACCTGAACACTGGGTGGCATGCCACCTGATCGCGTAAACTAAGGCCTTGCCCCGTTTGAACCTTTCGACTTCATTCTTTGTAGTTAAAGGGGATAGCAATAATGATGTTACAGATCCACCCCTTGAAGTCGAAAGCAAAAACGGGTGGCAATCACAAACTGGCCTACGTGTCATAATTTAGGTCGGCCGCCGGCGGAGGTGCCCATCAATCTCCAAGCCGGGGCACGCACCGTCAGAGAGGGGGTGATAAGCGGGATACAAAGTCTGTACCGGATCATCTATCCGATACAGCACACGCCGTAGAGAGCGTGGTGGAGGGAGACCGCGCCCGTGAGTCGGACGATTCAGCATATACTATATAAGTAGTTTAAAGGAGGAGGAAATGTTTAGCAAGAAGTGGGCAATCCTTGCCGTCACGGTGATGATTGCGACGCTAGTTCTCCCTGCCTGCCAGCCGACCGAGGTCGAGAAGGTCGTGAAGGAAACGGTCGTCGTCAAGGAGACCCAGGTGGTCACGGTCAAGGAGACCGAGGTCGTCCAGGTTGAGGTCACAGCCACCCCGGCACCCAGCATTGACGAGATGCTGGATACCGTGGGCGTGAAGGCCATTGACGACAGCACCATCGAGTTCACCCTGGAGAACCCGGCTGGTTACTTCCCGGCCATCGCCGGCATGTGGGTGGCGCGGCCGGTGCCCCAGTGGACCATCGAAAAGTACGGCGACCGCTGGACCGACCCCGGCTTCATCGTCACCAATGGCCCATACGTGATGACCGAATGGGTGCACGACGACCACATCATTCTCGAGAAGAACCCCTACTACTACGACGCCGATAACGTGCAGATTGACCGCATCGAGATGGTGATGATCGTTGAGGCCTCCACGGCCATGTCCATGTACGAGAACAACGAGCTGGATAGCACCGCTCCCCCGCTGGAGGACATGGACCGCGTAAAGTCCGACCCGGAGCTCAGCAAGGAGTTCACCATCTACCCCAGCGACTGCACCTACTACTACGGCTTCACCACCACCAAGCCGCCGGTGGATAACCCGCTGGTGCGCAAGGCCCTGTCGGCAGCCATCGACCGCCAGACCCTGGTGGACACCGTGCTCAAGGGCGGCCAGCAGCCGGCTAACGCCTTCGCCAACCCGCTGATCTTCGGCAACGTGGCGGGCGACCCCGACGTGTGCCCCTGGTGCCTGGACTACGAACTGGGCAAGCAGAAGGCCAAAGAATGGTTGTCCGAAGCCGGTTACCCGAATGGTGAGGGCTGGCCCACGGACGTGGTGTTGATGCACAACACCAGCGAGGGCCACAAGAAGATCGCCGAGTTCATCCAGGCCAACTGGAAGGACGTCCTGGGCATCACCGTCAACGTCGAGAACCAGGAGTGGAAGGTCTACCTCCAGACTTTGAAGAACACAACTCCGTTGGAGGACATGCCCCACATCTGGCGGCTCGGCTGGTGCGCGGACTACCCCGACCAGAACAACTGGGTGCATGAGGTCTTCAACCCCACCGCTGGCGCCAACCGCACTCGCATGAGCGCGGACGACCCCTACGTGGGCGACAAGATAGCGGAGTTCGACAAGCTGACCCGCGCGGCAGGTGCGGAGCAGGACCCCGAGAAGCGCAAGGAAATGTACAAGCAGGCCGAGAAGCTCCTGGTCGAGGAAATCGCGGCCATGGCTCCCATCTACTACTACACCGGGCCTAACCTGAGCAAGCCGTGGCTGACCCGGCTGCAGCGTGGCATCGGTGGTAACCACTTCGCCCTGTGGAAGATCGACTGGGAGGCCAAGAAGGCAGCCACCGGCGCGACCGGCGACAAAGTGACCCTGAACTGGAACCTGGGCACCGAGCCGCCCACCGCCGACCCGGCCCTGGCCACGGATACCACCTCGGTAGACCTGGATGAGCAGCTCTTCCTCGGTCTGACCGACTTCGACGACGTGACCAGCGAGGTCATTCCCGAGCTGGCCACCAGTTGGGAGGTCTCCGATGACGGCTTGACCTGGACCTTCCACCTGCGCGACGACGTCTACTGGGTGCGCTACGACACTGCCACCAAGACTGTCGAGCAGGTCCTGGACGACGATGGCAACCCGCGCAAGGTCACGGCTCAGGACATCGAGTACGGCGTGAAGCGCACCCTCGATCCGAGGACAGGCTCCGACTACGCCTACGTGTTGTACATCATCAAGAACGGCGAAACGGTCAACACCATGTCGTACTAGTCCCCAGACCGACTTCCCTGGGGGGATAATTACAGCTATCTCCCCGCACGCTGTGTTGGCGGGCGGTGCAGTTGCCCGCCAACACAGCATTAACTCACTACTCGCTGTGTTGGGCGAAGGTCTCCCGACCGAGCCCCATTTCGCCTCGGTCGGGAGACCTTCGACGAACAAAGCTGACCCCAATAGCCAGACAATCAGAAAGCGGGTTTCTTTGGATAGTTTAAGGAGAAAGCTATGACCAGATATATCATCAGGCGCGTTCTGTGGTTTATACCCGTCCTCTTCGCTATCATCCTGGCCACTTTTGTGTTCGTGCGTGCCATCCCAGGTGGCCCGTTCGACTTTGCTGGCGACAAAAGCCTGCCCCCCACGGTGGTGGCCAACCTGGAGGCCAAGTACCACCTCAATGAGCCGGTGTGGAAGCAATTTGGCCGCTACCTGTACGACCTGGTCGTCAAACGCGACCTGGGGCCATCGTACCGCTATCGGGGCCGGACGGTGAACGACATCATCCGGAGCGCACTCCCCATCTCCGCCCAACTGGGGGCCCTCGCCCTGCTCCTGGGCCTGCTCATTGGCCTGCCAGCGGGCATCATCGCTGCGTTAAGACAGAACACCCCGATTGATTACACCAGCACCTTTGTGGCTATACTGGGGGTATCCATACCAAACATCGTGATGGGCCCCATACTCATCTGGATCTTCGCCCTTAAGCTGGGCTGGTTCCCGGTGGCCCGCTGGGGTGCACAGCCCCCCTTTTTCCTGGGTTTCCTACCCACTCCCACGTTAACTTTCTGGAAACACGCTATCTTACCCGTGGTTACTTTGGGCACCGGCCTTTCGGCCAGCATCGCCCGCCTGACCCGTGCCAGCCTCCTGCAGACCATTCGCGAGGATTACATTCGTACCGCGCGGGCCAAAGGGTTGGCGGAGCGGGCGGTCATCGTTCGCCACGCCCTGAAGAACAGCATGATTCCCGTGGTGACCATCCTGGGCCCATTGTTCGCCGCCGTGCTGACCGGGACCTTCACCACCGAACAGATTTTCGGCATCCCGGGCCTGGGCAAGCACTTCGTGACCAGCGTAGGCAACCGTGACTATCCAGTGGTGGTGGGCACCACCCTACTGTATTCGGTGTTCCTGGTGATCGCCAACCTGCTGGTGGACATCACCTACGCCTGGTTAGACCCACGCATCAGGTACGATTAGGGCTTCAGTTAAAGAGATAAAGTGACACAGAGAATCAGGAAGAGTTAGAGTCCCGCCTGGGGTTGGTAGAAAGACGTCCTATATTTTGTCAAGCCCCACTTTTGATACCAGGGGCAGGTGATTTTGGCAAGTAGCAACACGACACTATGGGTGCTTCGGTCCATTTTTCGAAGCCCCTGAGAGAGGGATTCAATTCGCACCTGAACAACAGACCTATCCGACTGGTACACTAGGAGACAACTAGCAGCTCGGCTGTCTGCGCCAGGTACGCCTTAGTCATCAATCGTTAGCACGCGGATGAGCGCGGCGATAAGCGCGATAGTCTTCGACCTCCAAGAAGAAGGGGCGCTGGTAGCGCCACATGTCGTAGAGCACGTTGGTGACGAAGTCGCGGGCGATAGCGACCAGGGCGATGAAGTGGCCTCCTTGTGACTTGCGGTTCTTGATGTGCTGGTACATCTGTTGGTACTT
>JAGGZG010000211.1 GCA_021162125.1 Anaerolineae bacterium | reverse complement strand
GCAGCAGGGTGATCTCGCCCGTTTCGTCGCGCACAGTGTACTTGACCCCCGCCGAGAAGGGCGTCACCCGCGTGATCTGCCCCCGGATGCGGACCCGTGCGCCCACGTCTTCCGTGGTGATCGCGCCGACATCCATTGGCGTGTAGGTGAACTCGCGGGCGTGCGTAATCTGCACGTCCAACGCCAGCTCGGGCACGATCTCCAGCTCGCCCTGGTATTCGGACACTATGCCCTGGGCGGCAATCTCTGAGCCGACGATCAGCGACTCACGCCCGACGATGGCGCGGTCCATGTCCTGCCACAGCAGCAGGGTGATCCGCCCGCTGTCGTCCTCGATGGTGTACTTGATCCCTGCTGAGAAAGGGCGCACCTCGACGATCCGCCCCTCGATGCCGGCCATCTGCCCCACGTCCTCGGCGGTTATTTCGCCGATGGCCCGTGCTTGAGCGATGGGCACCGCCTCGTCCAGAAGGACCAGGCTCTCCGCGTCGTCAAGGGTGAGTTGTAAGGAGTCCTCGTACAGACTCACTGCTCCACGAATCTGCACGTAATCGCCGGGGCGCACGACAGGGGGTGTGCCGGTCAGCCGTACCAGGTCGGCAGGGATGGTCACGTCTATTGCGCCGGTAGCATCGCGCACCTCCAGAATCATCAGCCCGGTGTAGGGTTCGCGCACGGCGCGCACCATGCCGCGCACCGTCACTTTCTCGTACAGCCGGTCCAGCCCAATCTGGCCGATGGGCACTTCCGTGTGGGCCGGCCGCTGGAACGTCACCCGCTGCGGGGCGTTGACCATCAGGTAGGCGAAGTCCTCTTTGACGCGCAGTGTGCCCTCTATCGTCGCCTGATCGCCAACGGTGGGGATGAGCCCCGCGTCCAGCAGAACCTGGGCCTCGGTACGATAGGCTGTCACCATCAGATCACCGCTGCCGTCCCACACCCAGAATTTCAAGCTGCCAGTCTCAGGGTCGTAAGTGGGATAGCGGGTGACCGTGCCTTTCACGCGGACGTAGGCCCAGTTCATCGTGCTTTTGATGTCGGCGATGGGCAGGGTGGGTGGCTCGGCGCGGGTAGCGGCGATCCACAGGACCAGCAATCCGCCCAGTGCCAGGATAAGGGCAAGGGCTTTTGTCACGCGCAGGCTGAGCCGTCGGTGAACTCTTGCTCCGCAATGGGGGCAGGTGTCCGATGGTCCCACGAACCGGCCACAGCTTGGGCATTCGGTCATGACCCTCCTCCATTTTAAACGAGTGTGACCAAAATCTGGGGGAGCAATCCTGTAGGCGGGGGAGCACGAGGCTGAAGCCGTCGGGCTGGCGATCCGGGGCTCCGTAGGGGCTTCGCTCTTTCAACGCGGGGGTTCAGCCCCGCGCCGACTGGTAGAGCAGGCTACGAATCGGCCCTGCTGACGTGCGCCCCCAGTCGCCGGAGCCGGCCGTAAACCACTACCTGATAGTAGGCCATCAGTCCACTGAGCAATAGCCCGCGCCAACCGTCCTTGTATCCCTGGAGTGTGAAGTAACGGCGGCGGAATTCGTCCAACGGGCGGGTGATGAACTTATGAGGCCGGGCACGGATCCCCTGTTCCCACAGGATGCGCGCATCATAGTCGGCGTAGCGGCGCTGCTTGGCCAAAAATTGGCCCACAGTGGCGTAGTTATAGTGGATCAGCGGATGCTCCAGGTATCCGGCCTCGCCGTCGAGGATGACTATCTCGTGGACTTCTCGCTGGGGGTCGTAACGCGCCCGCTGGCGACGCAGCAGCCGCAACTGATAGTCGGGATACCAGCCCGCGTGGCGGACGATGCCGCCGAAGATGTAGTTGTGGCGTGGCACCCACCAGCCGTCGTAGGCCGTATCCTCGATCACCTGGCGCACCTCAGCGCCTAACTGTGGGGTAGCCCGCTCGTCCGCGTCCACGAAGAAGACCCACTCGGCGTCCACCGCGTCCAGGGCGGCGTTACGCTGGCTGCCGTAGCCCCGGAAAGGGTGTTGAATCACCTGCGCACCCTGTTCGCGGGCGATCTCCACCGTGCGGTCATCGCTGTAACAATCGAAGACGAGGATCGCATCGGCCCAACGCAGACTCTCGATGCAGTCCGCGATGTGCGCTTCCTCGTTCTTGGTGAGGATGATAGCTACCACCTGATGAACCACGTTTATCCTCTGATCGCTCATTCCTCGCCGGTATCTCCAGATGAGGAGAATTTACGCAATCTTTACGCCAAATGTCTTGAGGCAATGGTGATTGTAAAGTATAATGAAGGTGCAGGTTGATTGATCCGGCCCGAGAACACAAGGAGGCCGCAGGTGTTGGAGCAGATTGTGGAGATGGTTATCCTTCTGGGAGCAGGTTTGGGCCTGCTCATTGTGCTGGGTGGGATTCTGATCCTCCTGGGGCTGGGTGTCCCACTGGTGAGCCTCTGGTGGCAGGATTCGCACACCTGAGCAACGCGCCAGCACGGTTCTGATCGGCGCAATCCCCGTTGCGCCGGGTTGTCTTCGTTTGTCACAGCCTCCGCGAAGGAGGCTTTTTTATTCCCATTAGAGGGCCGCGACCTCTTGATAGGCTGCTACCAGTGCTGCCAGCTCCTCCGCGCTCAATTCGCCCCGCCGGTGGGCCTCCCGCGCCCGTCGTTCCTCGGCCCGCATCCCTGCGCGGACGATGCGCCGCGCGATCCAGCGGAATGTCGCACTGTAGTGCTTTTCGAACAGGTAGAAGCGGCTGCGCCACAGGGCGACGATCATCTGCGGGCGCACCTGCCGTGTGCTCCGCGCCTCGTGGTGGATAACCTCGGCCCGGGGCACGCAGTACACTGCCCACCCGGCACGCTTGATGCGCATGCACCAGTCAATCTCCTCCACGTAGATGCGAAATCCCTCGTCTAGCAATCCCACCTGGGCGATGGCCTCGCGGCGCACCATCATCGCCGCGCCCAGAGGGTGATCCACCGCGAAAGGCTCGCCCTGCTCGTAGAGACGTCGGGGGTAGCGACCGTTCAGTCGCGATTCCAGCAGACGCCAGTTGAGGGGGAAGAAATCGAGGAAGATCTGGGCCAGGGAGGGAAAACCAAAAGCGGAGTGTTGAAAAGATCCATCGGAATAGGTCAGGCGCGCGCCACACACCCCCGCCGCCGGCGTTTCATCCATGAAGCGCACCAGCACGCCCAGCGCATCCCCTTGCACTTCCGTATCCGGGTTCAATAACATTATATAACGCGGCTTCCTGCCGCTAAATTTTTGGGACACGGATTCACACGGATTTTCACGGATTTTTATTTTTTTCTTATCTGTGTTTATCCGTGCAATCCGTGTCCTTCTATGGTGCGGCGATTGCGCGTCGCCCAGTCCCATCGCGCGCAGAGCCTGGTTGTTGGCTGCAGCGAAGCCCCTGTTATCGGCGTTGGCGATGAGGTTCGCCCGTGGAAATTGCTGGCGGACCATCTCGGCGCTGCCGTCGCCCGATGCGTTGTCCACTACCCACACCTCGCCGCGCAGGTTGGAGCTATCCAGGCTGGCGTAGACTGAATTCAGGCAGCGGGCCAGCAGATCGCGCACGTTCCAACTGACGATGACGATGCCCAGGTCAGGGCTGGTATCCACCGCCCTCCTCCGTGGCAGCCGACTGGACTGCGGTATACACCTGGGCCAGAGGCACGCCGTGCTCCCGCGCAATCCGCGCGCAATCTTCGTATTCCGGCGCGGCGGCGAGCACCTCATCACCGAGCAGCTTCTCCTTGACACGGACCGCGCCCCACACAGTTTGTACCTCCCGCACCCGCCGCCCGGTCTTCCAGCGGTGCATGGGTGGAGTGATGCGCAGACCCAGCGTCGGCGTCTCGCGCAGGAGGATCAGCCCCAGGGTCTCGGCCTCACCCGCTGGAGCCAGTACGGAGAGCATAGTCGCCGGGCGGTTTTTCTTCATGAAAATGGGCGTGAACCACACGTCCAGTGCACCGGCGGCGAACAGGCGCTCCATCGTGTAACCCAGAGCCTCACCGGTGACATCGTCCAGATTGCATTCCAGGAGCACGACCTGGTCTGCTTCGGGCTGTGCGGGATGGAAGGGCTCGCCCAACCACACGCGCAGGCCGTTGGGCCAGGGGAACTGCTTATCACCGAAGCCGATGCCCACGGCGTGTACTTTCATGGGTGGCCGTTGGAAGCGGGCCAGCTCGGCCAGAATGGCGGCAGCGGTGGGTGTGACCAGTTCAGTTTGCGCTGGGTGGGGCACGGTTGGCGCACCCACCTCGGACAGGAGAGCCAGGGTGGCTGGTGCGGGCACCGGTAGGCGGCCATGTTCGATTTCGATGAAGCCGCCGCCCAGCGGCAGGGGCGAGGCGTAGACCGCCGTCACGTCCAGGGCGTGCAGCCCGGCCACCACGCCAACGATGTCCACGATACTATCCACTGCGCCAACCTCGTGGAAGTGAATCTCGTCCTCAGGGATGCCATGTACGCTTGCCTCGGCGCGAGCCAGCCGCGCGAATACAGCCCGGCTGCGGGCTTTTACCTCGGGCGGGAGGGTGCTGGCCTCGATAAGAGCGTACACGTCCTGTGGATGGCGGGCGGGGTGCGCGCCCAGTGTATCGCGCACGTGGAGCTTGCTACCGGCGATTCCGTGGCGTACCTGGTGTTCCAGCTCCAGCTCGTAGCCCTCCAGTTGGAGCTTGTCCAGTTCAGCTTGCAGGCGTTCCAGCGGCAACCCGGCATCGAGCAGTGCGCTGAGCAGCATGTCGCCGCCGGCCCCGGAGAAGCAGTCAAAGTAAACGATTCGTGATGGCATGGTACCTCCCTAACGTATTGCGTGGTGCGTATTGCGTGTTGCGTGTTGCGTATTGCGTGGGGATTCTCGTCTAGCAGCAGCCGCGCGATTGGCTATCAGGCCGGCGATGGCCGCCGCGCCGATGCCGTTGTCTATGTTGACCACGGCCATACCGGGTGAACAGGTCTGGAGCATGGTCAGCAATGCGGCCACTCCCCGGCCACCCAACCCGTAACCGACTGAGGTGGGCAAGCCGATGACCGGCACGTCTACCAGTCCACTGACCACCGAGGGCAACGCGCCGTCCATTCCCGCCGCGACGATGATCACGTCCACCTGTGCTTGGGTCAACAGGCGCTC
>JAGGZG010000106.1 GCA_021162125.1 Anaerolineae bacterium | reverse complement strand
TCGCATCCAGGGCAAAAGCCACCCGTGCCGCGATCTCCTCAGCCGGCAGACCCAGATTGCGTGGGGCGAAAGCCACCTCCTCGTCCACTGTAGCGTTGAAAAGCTGGGTGGCCGGGTTCTGAAAGACGAGACCAACGTGGCGGGCCAGTTCGGCCGGCAGGTGAGTGCTCGTGTCCAGGCCATCCACGCGCACCTGTCCCCTCATGCGCGCGGACGAAACGTGGGGTACAAGTCCGGCCAGGCAAAGCGCCAGCGTGCTCTTGCCACAGCCAGAGGGCCCACTGACCAGTACGAAGGAACCCGCCTCCACGTCCAGAGAGACGCCGGTCAGTGCGCGTGTGGAGCCGTAGTGGACGGTGAGATGGCGAATCTGGATGATGGCCCCAGCAGGGCTCGCGGTCACGATTACTCTCCCTGAGCGACGAATTGCCGGCGGCAATGATCGAGCCAACCGAGGATGGCTTCCAGTTGGCGGCGGCGGAACTCGAAAACCAGATTCCTGAAGTCGTCAGCGCTCAGCTCTGACGCTGCCTGCGCCAGGCCGTCTATCCGTTCCTGGCAAACGGCCTTCTGTGCCTCGATCAGCTCATCCAATCCTGCCAGCCCCAATTGATGCAGAAAGTAGAGCTTGGCCAGGAAGAGGACGCGGATGTCACGAATGTTCTTCACCGGCTGATGCACCCAGTTCAAGAAAGCCCGCCGCCCGGCCGGGGTGATGTGATAGATTTTCCTGGCCGGCCGGGATTCCTGAAGCTCGGTCTGCGCCGTCACCTGACCGGCCTCCTCGAGCTGCTTGAGGAGTGCATATACCTGGCTCCGGCCAGCATGCCATATCGGGTCGAGCTCTGAGACGTACTTTTGATACAGCTTGTAGCCGTGCATCGGGGCCTGCATGAGCAGGCCCAGCACAGCCTGTTGTGGGGACAGGATCGCGCGTCGAGTCATGGTTTGCTCCGATTTATTCAATAAACGAATATTCACATTTTGAATATCGCGCTCTATTATAACATAGACGGCCGGCTTGTCAACTGTGGTATTCTGGAGATTACCCATATCTCGAGGAGCCCCAGATATACTCAGCGCACTTGAAAAGGGTGAATTTGCACGTGTGGGGAGAGAGTACCTCGGACAAAGAAATATACGATAACCACGCCTTTGAGGGCCAAAGGGGAACGTTTTGTCTCAGCTTGCGGTTGAACGTCGTGTATTTCCGCATCCGTGGTACTCTTTCCGCCACCAACAGAATTCACAAAATCAAAATGCGCTCAGTTCAGTATACGGGGGAATTGTAGACAGATGTCACCATAAGATGTGGGGGTAGTCAACTGCTTTGACTGTCCAAAACGGACTTACGGGTAATCTCCAGTGGTATTGAAAATGCGACACATCTTGCTCCCCAACAGATTTGGAAAAAGCACGGGGCTGGTTTATAATAGCGATTACACTACAGAATAGGGAGTTATCCATTGACAATGACAAACCGACCGCTTATCCTGGTGACCAACGACGACGGGATCGCCTCGCCCGGACTGCGGGCAGCAGTGCGCGCTGTGATGCCGCTGGGGGAGGTATTGGTAGTTGCCCCCACGCGACAGCAGACCGGCGCTGGTCGCAGTTTGCCCCCCTACGACGGCCACATCCAACGCATCACGCTCAGCCTGAACGGGGGCGATTTCGAGGCTTTCGCCGTGGAAAGCACCCCAGCCGTGGCCGTGATGTATGGCCTGACCAAGCTGGTTCCTCGCACGCCATCGCTGGTCATCTCCGGGATAAACTACGGCGAGAACGTGGGGGCGGGGATTACCTCATCGGGGACTGTCGGTGCAGCGCTGGAGGCAGCGCTGCGGGGAGTTCCTGCCCTGGCGGTTTCCCTGGAGACGGACAAAAAGTACCACTACAGCCACTCGGATGAGGTAGATTTCTCGGTAGCGGAACATTTTACCCGTGAGTTCGCCCGCCGGATGCTGGCGGTTCGTCTCCCGCCAGACGTGGACGTTCTGAAAGTGGACGTCCCCCGCCACGCAACCCCGCAGACTCCCTGGCGTGTGACCAGGGTTTCTCGCCAGCCCTACTTTTATCCCATCCAGCGGCCCGGCCAACTCGCTCTGGACTACGAGATTCAGATAGATATGGATACACTGGAATCAGACTCCGACGTTTACGTGCTGCGGATAGCCCACCAGGTTTCGGTGGCTCCGCTCAGCGTGGACCTGAGCTCACGGGTGGAATTACATCACCTGGACGCCCTACTTCGCTGGGCAGTGGGCCTGCACCCACCCGCACGGGACTGTCCCCTCGGGGGTCTAACCCATACGCATCAAGTCAAGGGGCAAAGTGAGCAAAATTCGCTGGTGTAGTGCTTTTTGCTACCGGCAAACCTCGCCTCGACAAGGTTCCATCCGCACTGCCAAACGAGGGCTGTAAAGCCCTTCTCCCCCGTCTCATCACCAGGCCAGGTGAACAGTCCCACGACTTACGAAAGGGTCTCGGACAAGTGAAACGACATCGGCGGCTCCGCCTGATCCTGCTGATAATCATACTGCTCTTCCTGGGCCTGCCACCAGAGCGAGCGAGTTTCTGGGCGACGATACGAACCGGAGACGCGCACCTTGAGCGCCAGGAATATCACGCCGCCCTGGATGCCTACCGGCAGGCCGCCGATCTGTGGCCCGCCAACCCAATCGCATTCCTGCGGCAGGGCCAGACCTACCTGGCCTTGCAGGACTACGCGCGCGCCCAGGACGCTTTCCTGGATGCGATGCGTCGCGGAGGGCCGACTTGGGAGGCGCGGTTGGGCCTGGCAGACGCGCACGCCGGGCTCGGCGAACATGCGCTGGCCCTGGCCGAGTGGCGAGCTCTGGCTGACGAGCGCCCCGGGACAGCGGAGGTGCACCATCGCCTGGGGCGGGCTTACACGAGCCGGGGCGAGTGGCCGGCGGCGAAGCGGGAGTTCGCGACCATCCTGGACACCCGGCCCGAGGTCGCCCCCCGGATAGCACAACTCGCTCACTACAATCTGGGATTGCTCCTGGCCGTGGACGACCCAACGATGGCAGTGACGCATCTGGAATCCGCCACCGCCGGACCGGACGGAGAAGTGAGCACCGCTGCCCGCCAGGTGCTTGCCGCATTGCACACCGCACAGTCTACGGACGATCGGGCCTACGCCGCGGCCCTGTTGGGAGAGGCATTCATGACCGTGGACGAACCGGGGCTGGCCCGACGGCAGTTCGAGGCAGCGCTGGCCCTGGATCCGGCTTACCCCGCCGCCCACGCCTATCTAGGCCACGTGCTCGGCCAGCAGGGCAAGGATAGGCTGGCCCTCTATCACCTGGCGGCGGCGATAAAACTGGACCGTTCCTACGTGATGGGATACTATTTCCTGGGCACCTATCTCCGCGATAGAGGTGAGCCCTGCCGCGCCCGACTGTTCTTCGTCCGCGCGCTGACCCTCGATCCCGGCAACGCGGCCCTGTGCGTGGACATCGCGCAAACTTACCTGGCCGTGCTGGACTACGCATCCGCCGAGGCATGGCTGCGCCACGCCGTCGAGTTGGCTCCCGAAGATGGGCAATTTCACCGCATTCTGGCGCAGTTCTACGCCGATCATCTCATACAGGTGCGGGAGCGAGGGTTACCTGCCGCGCGGAAGGCTGTGGACCTGGCTGCCGATGATCCTTTGGCACACGACATCCTGGGCTGGGCCCTGTATCTGACCGGCGACCTGCGTGCGGCGCAGAGTTCGCTGCAACGCGCCCTGGAGCTGGACCCACATCTGGCCAGCGCACACTACCACCTGGGAGTGGTGTACGCCGCCCAAAGGCGGTGGGGCGACGCGCAGTGGGAATACACCCGCGTGATGGACCTGGACCCGGGCGGGCCCTTCGCGGAGCGGGCCGAGGGAGCGATGGCCGAGATGT
>JAGGZG010000135.1 GCA_021162125.1 Anaerolineae bacterium | reverse complement strand
GGGCTACGGAGCAACGGGCGCTGAAAGCGCCCTGCCAGCCCGGTTCAGCGGGCGTGGCTTCGTAGCCGGGGCACTTGATGCCCCGGCGGGCGCGGCAGGATTTACCCACAGTTTTGCGGTATACCCCTGCGGGAGGGTTTACTTGCGCGTTTGGAGATTTTGTGGTAGTATATGAGCGCTTGGGTGCCCTGCTGTGTGCGTGATGCGGTTAAGTTTTGAGCCAACACCTAGCATTACGGGGGTTGAGTTCTAGTGGAGGGGATGCGGTAGCCTGCAAAGGATGCGCTGAACCGAAGACAGACTCCCACCTGCGTGAGCAGGTTCAAAATTTACGAAGCACACGGCACAGCGGGGAGCATTGAACCACTGAGCCTTTAGAGGCTCGGTGGTTTTTTGCGCGGGGTCGTGACTATTTTGACAATGGCACAGATGTGGCGTTGTCACGGTAGTCGTCCTGCACTATGAGGGCCAAACGTTGGCGGCAAGGAGGTGCTCATGTTCAATGAGCGGGTCTCCAATGACATTTTCGTCTTCACCAGCGAGATGTACGCCCAGGTGACTGCCGGGGTGATCCTCACCACCGAGGGGGCAATCATCGTGGACACGTTGCCATTTCCCAGAGAGACCCAGGTCATCGTGGAGTTCGTCCAGCGGCGCAGTCCCTACGGAGCGCGCTATGTGATCAACACTCATTACCACGCCGATCACACCTATGGCAATTACCTGTTTCCTGAGGCTGAGATAGTAGCCCATGGGGCCTGTCGGAAAGCGTTGCTCCGCGATGGCGAGCGACGTCTGGAAGAGGCCAAGGAACAGAACCCGGAACTGGACGATGTGCGCCTGCGAGCGCCAGCGGTCGTTTTCGAGCGGGGACAAATGGTTCTACACCTGGGCGGCAAGACGGTGCAGTTAATCCACACGCCGGGGCACAGTAGCGATTGCATTGTGGTTTACGTTAAAGAGGATAAGGTACTCTTCGGCGGGGATACGGTGATGCCTGTGCCTTTCATCGTGGATGGCGATTGGCGGGATATGATCGCCTCGTTGCGCCTCATTCAGGAGCTTCCGCTGGAGAACATTGTGCAGGGCCACGGCGAGGTGTTGTTGCGGGGGGAAATCCCCAGAGCGTTGGCGAGCAGCATTTCCTATTTGCAGACCATCTACAAGCACGTGCGTCGCCACGTGGAAGCTGGCTTGCCGCGCAGTGACCTGCGCAAACTGGACATCGAGAAGTGTGGCAAGTCGCGCATCCCGCTCAATGGGCTGGTGCAGGATCTGCACTGGGCCAATCTGGCGTATCTGTACAACGTCTTGATGGCCGAGAAAGCGGCAAAGTCAGGGTGATGGGCACGGTGACGGTAGAGGAGATTTTGGCGGCGATAGAGTCGCTGCCCACCACGGAACGGGAGCGCTTGCTCACGGCCCTGGCTTCGCGATATGGGGACATCCTTGCCCCACGTCCGGCCCAACTGGAGTTGGGGGCCGGGTTTGTAACCTCGCCGCCCGTGGATGAGCCCGACTACGTTCTGGTGTTCGACGGTGGTAGCCGGGGCAATCCGGGGCCTGGATACGGGAGTTACGCTCTCATTCGCGGGCGAGATGGCGCGCCAGAAGTCGTGCATCTGGATTTTGACGAGGAGATGACCAACAACGAGGCCGAGTATGCGGCTCTCGTCGCCGGCCTCAAGGATCTGATCGCCCGCATTAAGCGGGCCGGACTGGACCCCGCCGGGCTCACCGTCGAGGTGCGCGGCGACAGCGCGCTGGTCATCAATCAGGTCGCCGGGCAGTGGAAGGCCAAGAATGCGCGCATGAAAGCACTCCGCGATCGGGCGCGGGCATTGTTAAGCCATTTTGCGGGGTATGCTCTGCACACTCAACCGCGTGAGGAGAGCGTGCGTCTGCTGGGCCACTGATGTTTGACAGTTTGCTCGATCTGTGTTATTATAATCGCCACCAAAGGCAATGATGGAGACGAGTAAGCTCAGGGTAGCGCTCAGAGAGCCCGGGCCAGGTGAGAGCCGGGTGCGTGAAGTGGGCTGAAAATCCCTCCGGAGCCGCCAACCGAACGGGCAGGTGTAGCGACCTGACTTAGTAGGCTTGGCCGGATTCGTCCGCCGTTACACGGACGGGGGTATGAACACGTACCCCACAAGAGTGGGCGGAAACGCCAAAAAGGGTGGTACCGCGGGAGCCGTTCCCTATTTAATCAGACGTGAAGCTCTCGTCCCTTTGGGATGAGGGCTTTTTCTGTGTATCGGTTAGCGGGAGGACACATGAGCACGATCACTGTGCGGCGGGCCACGGGGGTAGATGTGCCAGACATTCTGCCGTTATGGAAAGAGATGATGGCTTTTCACGCCGCACTGGATCCGCGCTTCCGTCCGGCACCCGGCGGGGATGTCCATTGGTCCAGGGCGGTGGAAACCTGGATGCAGGAGGAGGATAATTGCGTATTGGTGGCCGAAGCCGAGGGGAGGATCGTGGGTTACATCGTGGGTATGATGCGCGAGAACCCGCCGGTGCTCCTTCCCGCGCGCTACGGGTTCGTCTCCGATATCTGCGTAGCCCCTGAGTGGCGTCAACAGGGGGTGGGGCGGCGGATGTTCGCCGCACTCCAGGAGTGGTTTCGTCAGCAGGGTGCTGATCACATTGAGTTGCGAGTGGCGCACAACAACCCAACTTCGCAGGCATTCTGGCGAGCAGTGGGCTGTCAGGACTACATGGATCATTTATGGTGCGAGTTGTAGTCTGGAAGCTGGTTGCTGAATGGAGGTCCGATTTCAATGACGGAGTTGCTTTATCAGACCGATAGCTATGCCAGGGAGTTTGAGGCTCTGGTCACGGCGGTAGATGGGGTGCGAGTGGCGCTGGACCGCACGGCCTTTTACCCTGGTGGGGGTGGACAGCCGTATGACACCGGGATGCTGGCCTGGGACGGTGGTCAGGCACCAGTAGTTAAGGTCAAGAAAGAGGGCGACACGGTGTGGCACACGCTGGAAGGTGCGCCGCCAGCGGTGGGCACGCCGGTGAGGGGCACCCTGGACTGGGAACGCCGCTACCAATTGATGCGCACCCATACCGCGCTGCACATCCTGTGTGGGGTCATCTGGCGCGATTACGGGGCCTCGGTGACGGGCGGCAACATGAAGCCACTCAAGGCTCGTATGGACTTCGAGTTGGAGCACATGACTGCCGACTTCGCCAGTGAGGTGGAACGCAAGATCAATGAGGAGGTGGCTGCGGCCCGCGCGATCAAGGTCAGCATCCTGCCCCGTGAGGAGGCATTCCAGATCCCCGATCTCATCCGCACTAAGATCAATCTCCTGCCGCCGGCCATTCAACAGGTGCGGGTGGTGGAGATCGAGGGATTGGATATGCAGGCCGATGGCGGCACACACGTGGCCAACACCAGGGAAGTGGGCCGTATCCGCGTGGTGGGCCACACCAGCAAGGGCCGCATCAACAAACGACTACGCATCGAACTGGATGCGTAGTGGTGGGCCGGCCTGTTGCCAGTCGGCGGACGCATTTTTCGAATTTTTGTCAACCAACAGGTCCTCCCGCAGGTCCTTTGAAACGTGAAACGAACCTGCTGGAGAGTCAGGGGTATCGGAGGGAGATAATGTTCAAAGATGTACCAGCTAAGGTGGATTTCATCGCCCAGGAACACGAGGTGCTCGAGTTCTGGGAGGAGACCAGTGCCTGGGAGAAGCGCCGCGACCTGAACCGTGGTAAGGAGCGTTGGTCATTCATTGACGGCCCGATCACTGC
>JAGGZG010000221.1 GCA_021162125.1 Anaerolineae bacterium | reverse complement strand
TGGTGATGGTGATGAGGAGAGCGAAGGCTATCCCGCATATTCTGGCAACGACGACCCGCCTGGCTACCAATACGGATTCCTGGCACCCCTCTACGAACGGCAGGGCGAGTGGACGCTGACAGTGACCGAATTGGTGGGAACCGAGCTGGTACCTCCATATAGCGATGTGCAGCTTGCCGGGCCGTGGGTCTTCCGCTTCCGCATACCATGAGCTGGTGTTCAGGCAGGGGATAACTGGAGAGCCGTGCCGATGCTTCAGCACGGCTCTCTCTTTTCTTTTACTCGTACTCGCTGTCGGGAACTCTCCGGCTTGTGCTGTGTCTACTCCAAACGGCCGGTTGGACGGCTTGCAGCACGTCTCGTAAAGGATCGCGAAAATGAAAAAAAGTACCATGAACGAACGATGGTTGGTGTACTGTCTCATCGGCCTGGTGTTCGGGGTAGTTGACTGGTATTACCTCGACCTGTTGACACATATTTCGTGGGGCCAACTTGGGGAGTCGCCTCTTGTCGTTCCCGTTATAATCGCTTTGAACTACGGCGTATGGCTCGTCCCTGTAGTGCCCATTGCAATTTATGAAACGCGCCGTCACAAGTTAGCGCTCCCCTCAGCATTAGCAAGTGTAACGGTTTGGAGTAGTGCTATCTTCGGCTACTACACATATTACACGGCCCTTCTTGCCTTTTGGGGGCTGCCTCACATGGACTATCTGCTTGTCTTCGGAGAACGCTCCCCAACTTTCTGGCAAGACTGGGCGAAAGTGTTTTGGAAAGTTATCCTGAGCCAATTCTTGGAGTGGATTATCATTGCGATTGTCGGCGGTAGCATCGTTGGATTTATCGTAAGCCGTTCTTACATTTACTGGATTGGGCGACGCACCAAGATTTCGTCGGCGGAAGCGGGGTGAGAAGATGAAATCAGCGAGCCTCTCGCACGCTACGGTAGACCCTGAACAGTTCGGCGATCTGTTCATCGCTGAGCGGGATAGGTGTGCCCAATTGCCGGGCCTGGTAAGTGATCTGAGCATGAATTTCGACTTTATATGCTGTTTGCCAAGCGGTCTCCAAATCGGGGGCAACGACGACCAGGCCGTGATTCCGCAGCAACACTGCTCTCAGGCCCGGCGTGGCCTGCAGTGCTTCTAATGCCACCTCGCCAGCCTGTGGAGTTCCCGGTGGGGCGTATCGGGCTACAGGGACCGTGCCCCGTGCAGCCAACCCTTCAGTGCAAAGTGGGGGCAGCGCCTCGCCCAACACGGCGAAAGTGATGGCATAGATCGAGTGGGTGTGCACAACTGCCCCGCACCCCGGCAAACCTTTGAGGAGCGTGGTATGCATTGGCGTTTCGGAGGACGGCCGGTGCTGCCCCTCGATCACATTGCCCTCCAGGTCAACGATCACGATATCATCCACACTCATACGGTCATATAGAACACCGCCCGGCGTGATCGCCACGTGTCCATCGTCATCACGGGCACTGACATTCCCGGCCGACATACGAATCAAGCCGGCGTGATACAGCGCCATTGTCGCTTCATACACTGCCTGCTTCAGTTCGATAAAGGTCATTTATTCGACTCCTGCTATTATGTTCGGCGAAGCACTCTCGTCGCGAAATAGTGTGACCTCGATAGCGTAGGGAGCACCGCTGGCATAAGCCTGCACCCATTCAATCGGCGTGTTGTTAGTTGTGTAAGTCGTACGTTCTGAGTAAAGCACCGGCGCACCCGGCTTCAGCCCCAGGTAGCGAGCCTGTTCCTCAGTGGCAGCACGCGCTTCAATGCGTTGTCTGGCCCAGACAATCTTCAGGCCGTGAGATTCATAGAGCCGGTACAAAGATTGATCCTCTAAGTCTTCGTTCAGCAATGCGGGACACAAATCACGCGCAACGTGGGCTACGTGGAGGGCTATCGGCTCCCCACCGAGCAGCCGTAGGCGCGTGATGCGCATCACGGGTGCACCTGGCTCGACCATCAAACGGCTGGCCAGGTCAGCAGAGGCCTGGACCACCGAGAAATCCAACAGTTTAGACGAGGGCTCCAGACCCTCTTCGGCTGCTTGCTCGTAGAAGCTGGTCAGGCGAGTATAGTTGCGCGTGATCCGGCGCGATACGACCAGGGTACCTACGCCGTGCTTGCGTTGCAAGAGTCCTTCCTGGACCAGATCATCCAGCCCCCGTCGTGCGGTCATGCGGCTGACGCCGAATTGCTCGGCGAGTTCCTCCTCGGAAGGAAGCTTGTCGCCGACATGCAGTTCCCCGCGCTCGATTTGCTCCCGGATAGCCTCCCGGATTTGCACGTATAAAGGAATGCCTTTGATTCTGCTCAATTCGGTCACGGTGTCAATCCTTTTGAGCCTCGTTGTTCCAGTTGAACCGCTCCCGCACACGGCCAAGGTTTACCGGAAAGGCCGGCTGTCGCCCTTCCAGAAAATCTATGATGCCCTCCACAACCATGCGCGATTGGTGGTCAACCACATCCCGGCTGGCACCGCCGATGTGCGGTGTACAGGTGACATTATCTAACGACAGCAACGGATTGTCAAGTGACAGTGGCTCGTGATGGTACACATCCAGCGCTGCGCCGGCGATGCGTTTTTCGCGCAATGCCTCCAGCATCGCCTGCTCATCCACCAATGCTGCGCGTGCCGTGTTGATCAAATAAGCGGTCGGTTTCATTAACGCGAACTCTTCTGCCCCGATCATTCCTTTCGTCTCCGGTGTCACTACCACGTGCAGAGAAACGAAATCCGCTTCGCGCAGCAAGGTCACCAGATCCACCATTTCCACGCCAAAAGCCGCGCCCGTTTCTGGCGAAACATAAGGGTCATAGGCCAGCAGGCGCATCCCGAATCCCTTGAGCCGGCCAGCCACTCGCTTGCCGATAGCTCCCAGTCCTATCAACCCCGCCGTCCGGCCGGGCAGCTCTATCCCTTGATGGGTTACGTACGCCCAACGACGGCCATTACGCGCCCAACGACCATCGGCCAGGGCCTGGGCAGCGGAGAGCACGTGCCGGGCGGCCATAATCATCAGACAAACGGTCAGATCGGCAACCGCATCGGCGTTGCGACCGGGTGCATTGATAACCAGGATGCCCAACTCGGAAGCGGCGTCGATATCTACATTGATTACCCCGCCCCGACAGACCGCGATCAGCTTCAACTGTGGTGACTGGCGTATCATCTCAGCCGTGACCTGATCGGACTCAACGATCAGGATGTCGCTATCCCGCATCCGGCTTGCCAGTTCCTCCGCGTTAAGCAGGCGGCCGGCCGCGCTCCAGTCATAATGATCAACCTGCCCGTATTCCCGCAATCTTGCCAGCCAATGCGATGACAAACGTGCCGAGGCGAAAATCTTTGTGGTCACAATCATGTCCCCCTGTTTTCGTCAAAGGTGCTCAAGATGGATGATATATTCCCGCCCAGGATCATTTCCAGTTCATCATCGGAAATGGCCTGCAAGCCCAACCGCCGGGCCCAATCCCCGTGCACGGCAGCCCGCACCTGAGCCAGAAAGTCTGCCGGCCAAAAGATCGGGTAGTCGCTGCCAAAGAGCAGGCGGCTGGTCGCTCCGGCGTACACCTTCAGGGCCAGCAAGACGTAAGCCAGCAATGCCTCGCCATCCCGTCGCCCGACGTTAGCACACAGGTCGGCGTACACGTGGGGATGCTTGCGCAACAACAGGGCTGCCTCCGCGTACATCGGACGCCCGGCGTGGGCCAGGATCAGGCGCAGTTCCGGGAATTTCACAGCCACTTCGTCCAGGAGCAAGGGGTGGCTATACTTGTCGGGATGGCTGGGTGCACTGGCCCCGGTATGGCAAAGCACCGGTATGCCCCGCGCCTGCGCGAACTCGTACACGGGGAAGAATGCCTCGTCGTTGGGGTAGAATTCCTGCATCGAGGGATGCAATTTGATCCCGCGCAGGCCCAGTTCGCCCACTGCCCGCTCCAGTTCCGCTACGCTCTGGGCGACTTCTCGTGGGTTGACCACCGCGAAGCCGATCAGCCGGTCGGGATAAGTCCGGACGTAAGCGGCGGTCATGTCATTAAGGGCCTGCCATGAACCATGAGGAGGCGAGAAGGTAAGCGGAAAGATTATCCCCCGCTCAATCCCTGCTTCATCCAATGCCTCTGTGACGCCCTCTGGTGAGAGTCTGTGATGCATTTCTTTCCACAAACCCTTGCCCTTGAGGAAACTGACCATATCCTCAGAGATCAGGTTCTCGTGTCCCACGTGCATGTGCGCATCAATAATCATCAGACTTCTCCAATCGCCTCAGGGCCGTACACCTGGGGCGCCAGTTCCAACCACTGCTCGTAAAGTGCCTGATACGCCTCTACCCGGTCGGGATGGGGAACGAGTTCACGCTCCCAGTGAACCATGGCCGCCACCGCTTCGCTGAAGGAATTGAAGCTCCCGCTACCTACTGCCGCGCAAAGCGCCGCGCCCATCGCTGACCCCTCCTTGAGTTCAGGGACCAGAACCGGCATATTCAACACATCGGCCAATACCCGAGGAAGGGTCTGCCCTTTTGACACTCCGCCGCAGATGCGCAGCTTAGTCACCTGGCGGCCACTGATGCTCTGCAAGCGCTCGATGTTAGCCCGCACGCCATAAGCAATGCTCTCCAACACGGCGCGAGCGAAATCCCCCCGGCTTGCCGATCCAGGCAGAGGGGGCAACTGGAAGAAGAAAGCGCCACGCACCGAAAAAGACAGGTAGCGATAATTGGACACCCGTGGCCCAATGAAGGCCTGGATACCTCGCGCTCCTACCGGTGCGATAGCCGCTTCCCCATCCATGATTGAATACACATCGGTGCCACCACCGCCGTAAAAGACGTCTCGCGTCCAACGGAAAGCCTGGCCCGCCTCCATCGCTGTGCTCTCGACGACCCACTTGCCGGGCACCACGTGGCATCCACTCCAGGCGCGATACTGAGGGTCAATGATCGGCCGATTCACCACGAGCTGGGAGGGCGCGTAGGTTCCCAACACGGTGCTGATCTGCCCGTCCTCAATCGCCCCTGTCCCCAGCAGGGCACACTGGGTATCGCCGCCGCCCGTCACCACTGGTGTGCCTGCCTTCAGCCCGGTCGCTGCGGCAGCCTCCGGGGTGACTTCGCCGATCTGCGTGCCAGAGGCGAACACTGGCGGGTAGATGCTCTCCGGCAACCCCAGACGCGCGATCAGATCTGTGGCCCAACGGCGTGTCTTCAGGTCAAAAAGCAGCGTCTCGGTGGCGTTGGAAGGCTCGCTGGCCCGCACGCCCGAAAGACGATAGAGAATCCAGTCGTTCAGCAGCAACATGGTATGCACGCGCTCATAAAGTTCCGGTTTGTGCTCTTTGAACCACAGCAGGCGATAGGGCGCAAACATGGGGAAAGGCCAGTGCCCGGACACCTGATAGATGTCCTCGCCAAAGTCAGCAGCTATGCGTGCCCCATCACTGGGAGAGCGAATGTCAATATTGGGACCGGCATAAAGTTCACGCCCTGCCCGATCCAACAACACGATTCCCTCTCGTTGGCTGGTGGAACTGATACCCACCACCTGCCCCGGTGAGACGCCGCTTTCGGCCAGTGCCCGGTGGATCAAGTTGGCAAAGATTCCCCAGAACACCTCAGGGTCGAACTCTGCACCCCCTGGTTGGGCCTCAGCCGGGAACTCATACTGCCACTCTTGATACTTTTCCACACTGTGCTGCCCGTCGAGAGAGACCAGGAGACAGCGACCGGCCCCGGTGCCGGCGTCAAGCGCCATCACATATCGCGTTGAATCATCCATTATCTCACCTCCGCCCTACGACTCGCGCAATTTCTGTAGGCCGCTGACCAGGATAACAGCCAGCAGTAGCCCGCCCTTGATGATGTTCACGTATACCGGCGGGGTACCGAAAATGAACAGGCCGTTAATCACCATGTACATAAACAAGGCTCCAAATACCGTACCCTCGACCGATACGCGGCGGAACACTGCCTGTCCCAAGATGGGAAGCACGAAAGCGTCAATCAAATAACCGTCGCCGGTGCCCACCCGGGCCATGCCTTCATAAGAGGTAAGCATCACCCCACCGACGGCCACCAGTCCACCGCAGATTACATACGTGAGCCAGGTGTAGAAACGGACGGGGATACCGGAAAAGCGAGCCACCTCCAGGCTTTCACCTACTGCCCGGATGTAACGCCCAGGGCGAGTACGGTCGAGAAAAATATAGAGCCCCACCACAATTATCAGAAAAAGTCCAATCTGGAAAGTAGCGCTGCTTCCTGCCCGCGTCATGGCCACAGGGAGCATCAGATACGTGCCTGAGACGGCAGACAATGTGACTAGAAACTGTAACCCTCTGATCAAAAACACGGAGGAGAGAGTCACCACGAAAGGATTGACGCCCAGATAGGCCACAAACGCGCCATTGACCGTGCCGATCAGCAGGCCGGCGATGATCGCGGCAAAGAGCATGAATGGCAATCCCAGGTCCACCCGCGTGGCAAGTGTGGCGGCAACCAGAGCGGCCAGCCCGGCCGTCGAGCCGACCGAGAGATCAATCCCTCCACCAGCCATCACCACAGTCATACCCAACGCGACGACACCCGCGATGCCCGCCGGCATCACCAGGTTGCGCACCAGATTCACAGGGGTCAGGAATCCCGGGGCGCGGACGGCGAGGAAAGCGAAGGTGAGCACAAAAACCCCCATTCCTGCCATCCACCCGCCCACCACGAAGCGAGGCCGCCGAGCAATTGCCTGCGCCAGGCAATTGCCTGTTTCGTTGTTGCTTTCTGTATGAATCGGCATAGGTCATCCCATTTCAATTACATTCGAACTTGTGTGATCTCGCGCCGGCCGATGTTCGCCAGAGCAATGGACAGCATGAGTATCACGCCGTAGGCCATAGGCACAGACCAGAAAGGTAGTCGCATCAACACAAAAGCATTGTTCACCATACCTAATAACAAGGCGCCGATCAGAACACCAGGCATGTTCGGTCGCCCCATCCCTAGCACGGATTGCCCCACAAAGGCGATGGTCATCACTGGCATCATAATGTCAGCACCAGCAGTTGCCATAGCTCCCGAAAGCCGGGCAATGCTCAGCACAGAACTCAAAGCAAAGATCAGACCTGCCCCGGCGAAGGCATACATTTTTGTCCGTTTTACACTGATACCTGCTGCCCGCGCTGCTTCCGGGGCGGTGCTCACCGCGCGTAACGCCATGCCAAAACGAGTGTGCTCACTTAACACATAAAGGATGATGAAAACACCAAGCAAAATCAGTCCGATACGGGGTATCGGGCCCAGGTAGCCGTAGACCAATTCACGATTGAACTCGTCTCCCACCCAGATCGAGGTGCCGCCGGTGAAAGCGTACCAGATGCCGGTTAGCAAAAACATGACCGCTATAGTGGCCACGAAAGAATTCAACCGCAGCTGTGTGACCAGCAGTGCATTGAACAGCGCAATCAGCACCCCTATTCCACAGATGACGACAAAGGCCAGGCCGATAGAGACACCGCGTTGCAGTAGCACAGCAAACACGCTGGCCAGCAATGGAACCGAACCGGAGAACGAAATGTCAATCTCGCCGGCCATCATCACCAGATTCAGCCCCAGGGCCACAGTGCCCAGGATGGAGGATTGCACAACGATATTCATCACATTCTCGAGAGTCAGAAAAGCGGGCACCGTGACCGCAAAGATAGCGAACAGACCGGCAAAGACCACCAGGATAGCGTAGCGCTGGACAAGCGCACTAGTTCTGGTCACGTTCTTTTCCTCCCATTACATGGAACATGACTTCGTCGAGGGAGACCTCCTTGGGGTACAGTTCGGCGACGATGTGGCCGGCGTACATCACGAGTAACCGACCGCACACTGCCCATGCTTCCTCGGGATCACTGGTCACAAACAGCACGCCAGCGCCTTGTTTGGCCAGCTCCTGCAACAATTCGTATATCTCCACTTTGCCCTGCACGTCCACCCCGACCGTCGGCTCGTCGAAAAGGAAAATATGCGACTCGGTGGAAAGCCACTTGGCCAGAACGACCTTTTGTTGATTGCCACCGCTCAGAAAACGCGCTAGTTGGTGGATTGAAGGCGTGGCAATGCGCAGCGAGGCCACCATCTGCTCAGCGTGTTGGCACTCCCGCCGCTGCCGGAGAAACCATCCACCCAGCGAAAAGCGACGCAGGGCAGCCAGTGTGATGTTGTTTTTGACAGAACTATCCAGCAACAGCCCCTGCGCCTTGCGGTCTTCGGGACACAGCACTATCCCGGTGGAGATTGCCTGGGGTGGAGTGTGAATATTCACCTCTTGCCCGTCAATCAGTATCCGCCCGGCGCTACGGCGGTCAATCCCAAAGAGAAGGCGTAACATTTCGGTTTTGCCCGCACCGACCGCGCCGACAATGCCCAGAACTTCGCCCCGCTTGAGTTCAAAACTCACCCCGTGCACCTGAGGGCTGGTCAAGTTCTCGACCGCCAGACAAGTTTGTCCATCCGTTACCACCTTAGCTTGCGTAACTTCACGCACCTGGCTGCCGATCATCTGCTGTACCAATGTTTCGGGCGGCAACTCTTTTGTCGGCGTAGTGGCGATGCGTCGTCCATCGCGCAGCACGGTCACGCGGTCAGCAACACGATACACCTCTTCAAGCCGATGAGAAACGTAAATGACAGCAATCTCCCGCGCCCGCATCCCATCCAGGAGCGCAAAGAGCCGATCCACTTCTTCTATGCTCAATCTGCTGGTCGGCTCATCGAGCACCAGCAACCCGGGATTCTGATCGAGCGCCCGGCTGATGGCGACCATTTGCTGCTGGGCTACACTCAGTTGGCGCAGGGGCAAAGAGACATCAATAGTCGTATCACCGATGCGCTCCAGGGCCTGCCGGGCTCGCTGTCGCAAGACACGCCAGTTAATGGTGCCTAATACCGCCTTCGGTTCACGGCCCAGCATAATGTTCTGGGCAACTGTCATGTCCGGTACCAGGTTGAGTTCCTGGTAGATAAAACTCACCCCATGGTCGAGCACTTCCCTCGGGCCCCAATCCGTCGCCTGCTCACCGTTAATCACGATCTCGCCAGTATCGGCAGTGTAAATGCCGGCCAGGATTTTCAGCAGTGTAGACTTGCCGGCGCCGTTCTGCCCTACCAGGGCATGTATCTCTCCGCGACGGACATCAAAACTGACATCCTGAAGTGCCTGCACGCCCGGGAAACGCTTGCTGACGTTTCGCATCTCAAGGATTGTCTCGACCATGGGGTGACCTCTGTGTGAAATGAATCGTCGGTGTTACTATTCTGTCTTGCCGAACGGGACGCCGGGATACAGCAGTTCCCATGCCTTCTGCGGACTCACCACATCAACCCCCGGGGGCACCAGTTCAGGCTCTTTGGTGACGAAGACGAAGGGCGCAAAGGCGATCTTGGGAATGTTCTCCTCGCCGGCAAAAGCACGGGACAGGTAATCCACTGCCATCTCGCCCATCACGGAAGGTTCTTGGCCGATAACCGCAGCAATTGGCGAGTCATCCTCGGCCATCTCGGCCAACACCACGCGGTCGGCGTCGGTGCAGACGACAAACACCTGATCCTGCTTCCCTGCTTCGCGGATGGCCCGCGCGGCCCCTACGGCCGGCATGCCCCACGACGAGTATACCAGGTTCAGGTCAGGATGGGCCAGCAGGGTGGAACGTATGCCAGTCATTGACTTACTGACCGCATCGGCCAGGCCACTGTCCACAATGCCCACACTCTCCCACTCCTCAATCTTGAAGACCAGGTCGGCTACGTCGTCGCGGATGGTGACTGTCTTCCAACCCAGGCCGGGGATAGTCAGGTGGGCGTATTTACCTGGAACTGCCTGGAGCTTGTTCACGGCGAATACGGCCAACAACTCGGTAGTCATGTAGTTGTCGGGATAGATATTGGTCACCGCGTCAGGTGCTGTGATGTCAATGCACACCACCTTGATGCCGGCCGCAGTCAGTTTCTCGATGATGGGCAGCAGAGAAGGACCAACTCCACCACCGATAATCACGCCGTCTACCCCCTGGCTCAAAAAGCCCTCCAAGGCCGCGATCTGATTGTCGGTGTTTGCCTCGGCGTTGGTGTGAATCACCTTCCAACCGAGTTCCTCCATACGAGCCTTGGCGCCCTCGGCCACCTGGATGTTCCAGTCGTTACCCTGCTGGAAACTGCTGAGGCCGATAGTGTATGCTTTGCCCGTTGGAGCTTGAGCCTCACTCGCCTTTGTCGGCACCTCGGTTGCCTTTGCCTGTGGCGGGGCATTAGTTGGCGTAGCCTGGGCAGGCGAGCAGGAGACCAGACCGGTGAGCACCAGGGTCAGGGTTACCAGGACGGTAACTAAAGCAAACGGTTTTCGAGACATTGTCTACTCCTCCCAGTTATTTTTCGTACTAGAGTGATTACCGCTTCGTTTTGATCTGATACTGTACCTATATCAGTGATCACCCCCTTCTTCATCAATTCCCCCAATGTTACAGTGACTAACCTCATACGTCTGCGCTGCTTTATGAATCTTGCAGTGAATTAGCCCCTTCCCAGTCCTTTTACCAGTAGAAATTCATATAGACGTATATACGTCTATATAATGTATTTTAGCACATAACCGCTTATTTGTCAAACGGCGTCTGGTTCGCTCAGCGCTGAAGAACAGGGAAGCGGGGAATCTGGTCGCAAGGGGGCGACAAGGAACAATAAGAACGGGGAGCGGAAGCAATAAGCAGAGTGTATAGTAGCCCAACTTCGATCGGTGAGGCTGGTTAGTGTAGGAGTGCTCAGTTGGAGGGAGATGGTCAAGAGGTGTCAAGACGAATCTGAACTCGCGGTACTGAAGGCTCTACGTACCACCAGTGACGGGCGGGAGAAGACGCGATTGATGCCCAGGTATCAGTAATTCGCGGAGCCGACAACGGCGGTATCTTCTACCTCCGCGCACACTGTGCTTAGCAGTCTTCCAGCGGGACAAAGTTGTCCAGCATCACGACATCCAACGCCGGTGACAGCCGGGTCAGCAGCCGGTCGTTGGTCACGAAAGCCGTTGCTTCGTGAATCAGGACCGTGGCCACCTGGAGCGCGTCTGCGGGCCGGACACGGTAGCGGGCGCGGAGCTGCGCTGCCCGGCGGGCCACATCGCGGGTCACGTCTGCCAGGATCAGGTGCGGAAAGTGGACCAACAGCGCCTCGTATGCGCGGGCCACGGCCGGGCGGTCCAACTGCCAGGGGCGCACCGTCAGTTCCATGACCGTCACCGTCGAGGTGACGGCAGTCCATCGCCCTGTCTCTACCCCGGCCAACAGTTCTCGGGTCAGGGGCAGGTACACGGGATGGGCTTCCAGGTGGTAGATAAGGACCGACGTATCCAGGCCGATGATGGTGTGTGTGGCTAGTCGTTCGCCGAGGTGCCCCATGCGTCCCGCTCCTCCTGGAGATAGGCTGTTGTGTCCAGGCCCTCCCACACCTCGCGGTGCAGGCCGGCCAGGCGTGCCGTGTAGTTGTCCGGCTGGGGGAGCAGGATCAGCAGGCCGTCCTGGACATCCACCAGCAGACGGTCGCCGCTCTGGATGTTCAATCGTTTGCGGGCGACGCTGGGCACAGAGATTTGGTAGCGAGAGCTGACTTTGACGCTCACGGGTTCAGACATCGCATCCCTCCTAACAAAGTAATTTCACGGTCTTGCTTAGTATAGCACATGATGAAGAATTTGACAAGGCCGATTTTCGGTTGTAAAATAATGTCGTGGATATATTCATAGATGGCCCTATACTCCCAATAAGGCCGCAGATGGCGCACTTTTAGGGGTGCTAAGGGCCAAAAAATAAGGACGCAGAGGAGGAAAAACGGAGATGACTACTGACTTCTTTGACCAGTTCCGTGCTTATCTGGAATCCGCCGACCGCAGCCCGCGCACGGTGGACGTCCGCCTGCGCGACTTGGAAGCCTTCGCTACCTGGTTCGAGCAGACCACGGGCAAGCCCTTCGAGCCGGTGGCCGTCACCCCGCTGGATGTGCGCGACTACCGTGCCTACCTCCAGACAGTGAAGGGTCTCAAGCCCAACACCGTCAACCGTGCTCTCACC